>CALYTD010000030.1 GCA_945486445.1 uncultured Prevotellaceae bacterium | reverse complement strand
AAGACACGCCGCAGGGTGCATATCGTTATGGCTATGGTGTTCATTGTCTGCATAATGCTCTTTCATCATTTCAATAATACCTCACTGATTGACGCTATATACAGGCTGTGCAGTTACACCTACGGTCCGCTGCTCGGACTGTTTGCATACGCACTGTTGCACAAACGGCGTTGCAATCCGCTTGGCAAAGGGCCAATAATAGCCTGCATCGCCTCACCTATACTCTGCTATCTCCTTGCTGAAAGCGTACCACGCCTCACGGGATATCATTTCGGTTACGAACTGCTGATAGTAAACGGAGCGATAACCTATCTCGCGTTGGCGTTGATAAGCAGGAGGGTTGTGGGTTAAAAGGTAGAGGGTTAGAGGTTATTTCGCCCCAACATCCACCTATCAGAGCTAAAACTACAACCCATAACCCCTTAACCTAACGTGACCTATAACCATTAACCACAAACCACATAACCTCAAAAAAAATGAAATTCCCCCTCTCTCTCCTCTTCCTCCTCACCCTGTGTGCAGAGGTAAGCGCACAGACTTTGAACTGGAACGACAGCACACTGTGGTATGAAGGCTGCAAACGCCTCTCTGCCAAGCATATCAATGCTGCCCAGCCCGACGTGTTCTACGTGTTACCAACTTGTGTCTTCGCATGGCAGGACGCACGTGGCGTGCCCCGTTACAATGCCGACCCATATAACCCTGCACATCGCAAGGCATGGCAACTGTCAGCGGAACTCGCTGACACCATCTTCTCTGTGCAGGCCAATCTCTTCCTGCCGTACTACCCACAAGCGACATTCGGCACGCCCGACGAAACTACACACCGTGCTGCTGCTGACACGGCACGTTCCTCTGTCATACAAGCCTTCAAGCATTATCTTGCCCATTACAACGGCGGCCGCCCCTTCATACTCGCAGGGTTCAGCCAAGGCGCACGCATGGTGGTAGAACTGTTAAAACAGATGGACAGCGATACCTACCGCCGTCTTATCGCTGCGTACGTCATAGGCTACGGCATTACCGCGGCAGACACCGTCTCCACGGCTCGCAACACACAAACAATACGCCTTGCGCAGGATTCACTCACGTGTGGAGTAACCGTCTGCTACAACAGTGTTACCAGCCCCTCCGCCATCAATCCCTCACTCTGTGGGGGCAACATTGCGTGCATCAATCCTGTAACGTGGACCACTACCGCTACCCCCGCCCTGCTGCTCCCTGCCCATACGCAGCCAGCAGCCGATGACCCACGCTTCCCTTATGGCACCGCAGTGGTACCAGCCTCACCAGAAACACCAGTAACCGTCACTGTTGACACCGCCCGGCACGTTCTGATTGTAGGAGGCATCAACCCCTCACGTTATCATCTTCCTTCACTTGCCAGTATGTTCCCAGAGGGCAACCTGCACCTGCAGGAACTGTTCTTCTATGCTGACCACCTGCGCCGCAATGTGATACAAAGAAGCAAGGCCTATATGATAGGCAAGTAAACAGGTGCTGATTACACGGTAAACAGGTGCTGATTATATAGCAAAAGGGTGCTGATTACTTTCTAATCAGCACCCTTTTACTTTGTGGGTTATTATTTCAACACCACTTTTTTGTATGCTATTCTCTGTCTGCGCCATGTGTATGCGGTGTGCAGTGAGCCGTCTTTGCCCTGTATTATGGCAGGGTAAGAGTACTGACTGATTGGCGAATCCTCCAGCGTTAGGAAGTGGTGCCACGTTACTCCGTCTGCCGAGGCAGCGAGGGAGAGAGGAGTTCGTGGCCCTTTGTTTGTGCCGGGCAGGGTTCCGAAGTTGTTGTATATCATCACGTGGCGCATGCCTTTCAGCGTCTTCCCAGTGGTCTTGATGTTTACGGGGTGTGACAGCGTGACGGCATCAATGCCAGACTGGTTGTTGGGCATGTTGAGCATGGTGGTTGCTCCCCATGTCCTTCCTCCGTCATGACTCCAACATGTTGCAATGCGTCCGCGTGTGTTGTCATTGCCTTCACGCTGTGCCTTTGTGGGACGTGTGCGTGCCACGGCTTGCAGCACATTGCCCGCATGGCGTAGTATGGCGGGCTGTATGCAGAGTATGCTGTCATTGTTTTGTGGCATTTGTTTTGTCCACTCGCCTGTGGCGGTGTCATACGTCTCGAAATGCAGTTTCCAGCCATCGTTTTCTGTTGACGATGGGCAGATGAGGCGTCCGTCAATGATTTCTGGCTTGTTCTTTATAGGGCCGAGGAAACCTGCGGGCAGCGGCTCTTTCTCGCTCCATGTACGTCCGCCGTCGGTGGATTTAGTGAGCCAGCCGGTCCAGTCTTTCACGTTTTTCCCTATCTTGAAGAATAGCCATGTCTCTCCGTTAGGCATTTGACAGAGTACGGGGTTCCAGCAGGCTTTGCGCTGATAGCCGTCGTCGGGGAGTGAGGACAGGTCGAGGGCCGTGTCCCATGTCATCTTTATGCTGTCTTTTGCCTCGTTCCAGCAGATGCCATGACGACGGCAAGGACCGAAATGTGCCTTTACGCAGGTGCTGTCAATGCCGGCTATCTTGGCCTCTGCGCTGCTGCGGTCAAATTCTCCGTCGGCGGCGAGTACGGGTTTGCTCCATGTGTCAGAGCCACGTTCCTTGCGCTGGGTGTATATACATACGTCAGGCACGCGTTCCTTGGTGCCGCCGAAGTAGGTGGCGAGGAGTGTGCCGTCAGGCAGTTCCACGATACTTGCGGAGTGGGTTTCGGGGTAGATAGACTGGTCGTAGATGAACTCATCGTCAGTTACCAGTCCGTTGTATTGTTCTTTCAGCGGCATGTCGGCGTTGAGGGTAGTGGTGCCACCGGATATGCTGCGTGTGGCGCCGTCGGGCAGATGACAGACGGCTTTGACGCCTGGGGGCAGGGTGATGGTCCACACGAGGCGTTCAAGGTCTTTCTTCCAGTGTGAGATAACGGTGCCGTGAGGTGTCTGGTATGTGGCATATATGCTGTCAAGGTCTTGTATGGAGAAGTCTGGTTTCATGTCAAGACAGGTGTATCCAGCACTGCCTTCGGCGTTCCTGATGCCTGCCAGGTCTTGGAAACACCATGTGAGGAGGTCGCCAAGTAGCATCACGTGGTTGCCGGAGTTCATGGCTGGGTTGGCGGTGTCGCCGTTCCACAGTTCCCATATTGTGGTTGCTCCGTGTTCTGCCATGTAGCCCCAGGAGGGGTATGCGGTGTTGGTCGCTATGAGATATGCCACGTCTCCGTAGCCACCAGCGGTGAGTGTGCGCAGCAGGTGGGATATTCCTATCACTCCGCAGGACACTTTGCCGCCGTTATCGGTTATGATATTACGCACGATGTTGTCCATAACGTCTTTCCGACAGTCCTCCGGCACTATGCCGAAGGCGAGGGGTAGTAAGTTGGCGGTGGCGGTATTGTTGCCGTAATACACACTGTCGGGGTAGAGAGGGTGATTAGGTTCGGGCGATGTTCCACGCTTGATGTGCAGGAACTTACGGTTGAAGGCCTCTGTCATGGCCTTTGCTCGCGCGGCGTATTCTGCGGCATCGTCATGCAGGGACTGCATGGTTGCGAAGTCACGCATTAGGTTCATTATGTGTATCATGTAGGCCGTGGAGAGCAATGCACCGTCAGTCTTGTGTGCAGGGTCCTGTGAATGTATTAGTTCCGGCTTCTCAGGGGGCATGCACCAGTCGCCGTACTTGTCTTTGGTGATAATGCCTTCCTTGGTGTAGGAGTTGCAGATGTGGTCTATCCACTTTCTGATGTATGGGTAGGAGTTGCGTATTGCCTCGTCGTTCCCGAACTGTTTGTACAGCATTTCGCAGGTAAAAGGCAGTGCGGCAGGCCATGTCACGTTGTCGGAGTAGTAGTTCCAGAAGGCTGGAGCAACGTCAGGAATGGCTCCGTCATAACGTTGTGCGTCACAAATGTCACGCATCCACGCTGTATATAGCCTGTTATTGTCAAAGAGATAACTCTCGCCCAGTGAGCCGGCGGTGCGGTCGCCCAACCACGGTTGTCGCTCATTGCGCTGCGGACAGTCAACGGGGAAGCCCTTATAGTTATCTATTATTCCCCACCAAGCGTTGCGAACAATGGTGTTTAGCGTCTTGTTGCTGGAGGTAAAGGTGCCTATGTGCTCCACGTTGTTTGCCACAAGGTACGGCTTTATGTCGTCGGCGGTGACGGAACTCATGCCTGTTATGCGCACAAATCGGAAACCGTGGTAAACGAAGGTGGGTTGCCACCAGCGTCCTTCGCCCTCGGTGCCGTTGCAGATGTATATGTCTTCTGTCTCGGCATCGCGCAGATTGGCAATGTATAGTGTGCTGTCAGCATTGAGACGCTCGGCATATTTTATGCGTATAGTATCGCCCTTGTTGCCTCTTACCCTTACACTCACCCAGCCAGCGAGGTTCTGTTGGCAGTCAAACACGTTGTCTTTCACCCTTTGCGGACGGCATTGCCCGTCCATGAGGGTGGCTATTTGCCCCTCGGCAGTTTGTGGATACATGGCCGCTATGGGCAGTTCCGTGCGCTCTGCCGACTGCCATGAGGAGTCGTCAAAGCCCGGTTCTGACCACGAGGGCATCTCCTTACGAGCGTCATAGACCTCTCCGTCGTACTCATTGTTTGACTGAATAGGGCCGTTTGCCGTAGCTTTCCACTTGGAAGAGGAAGAGAACTGCTGGCGAGTACCGTCAGTATATTCCACAATCACTTCGATCCTGCACTTCGGAAAGCCGAAGAATGGGCACTTATAATGCTTGGAGTAGCGCATGGGGACGGTGCGTCCGTTGCCCAATATCACACCGATGCAGGCGGTAGAGCCTTGTCGTAGCGCATCGGTCACGTCCAGAGTGTTATAGTAAATGGACTTGCGGAAGTCGGTTTGTTGTGGGCATAGCACCTCGTTGTTCATGCGTTTACCATTGATATACAACTCATAATACCCTGCGGCAGCAACGTATGCTCTGGCGGTTTTCACCGTTTTATCATGCAGCGAGAACTCATTGCGCAGGTAACGGGCGTTTACCCTTGTCTTATACTCTATGCTTTCACCTGGCAGGAGACGGTCAATGCCTATCCATTGGCCCTTCCATTGTGTCTCTGCCAGCACTCCGTCCGGGTGCAACGGTGTCACAATATGCTGGGCATGCAGTGCAAGACAGCATAGGGTTAAATACAAGGAAGAGAATAATCTATTCATTTTGTTAGTAGTTTAGAGGTGTGCTTATTTGGTGGTTTAGTGATTGTTTATGTAAGATTTACTGCGTTTGAGATTGACAAAGGTAGTTTTTTTTCTTGTAATAAGCAAGTTTTTACACCTTATTATATTATATATAGGGAGATTTATGCTGCAAAGTGATTACTAAAAGGAAGTTCGTGCGTCTAATAAAGAATAGGAGAAACACGTAAAAAACGAAGTTACACGATGATAAAAAACATTATATTACTATCCTTTTTTGCTGCTGTCTGCTCTGTGACAGCGCAGGTGCGATATACTGGAAGCACGCTGAGTGACCCACAAAGGCATGACGGTGGGCTTGCGCCAGCAATTGGTGTACACTGCATACAGACCATGAGGGCGAGCCGCGAACGGCCTGATTCCGCAGCAAGTGTGATGCCTTGGACGTATAATCACCAGCCAATGCTGGCACGATGGTGTGGAAAACTGTGGATGCACTACCTCTCAGACCCTGTCAGCGAGCACGTACCACCGTCACAAACATTTATGCAATGCTCTGCGGACGGTGTCCACTGGACTGCCCCACAGACGCTCTTCCCTGACTACGGAATGGGTAAAATGGCGGTAATGCACCAGAGAATGGGTTGGTATGTATCATCAAAAGCCACGGGAGAGAGGCTGCTGGCGCTGGGACATTATGGTGTTTGCCTCACGCCGAAGGACGATCCCAACGACGGAAACGGCATAGGTCGTGTGGTAAGGGAGGTAAAAGCCGACGGTACTTTGGGTCCTATCTTCTTTCTTTACGTAAACCATGACAGGCAAAAGGGTGATATGCGCTGGCCACTTTACACCGCATCGAAGGACAAGAAGTTCCGTAAAGCGTGTGAAGAGATACTTAACAACCCGCTGATGTGGATGCAGATGGTGGAGGAATGCGACCGCAACGACCCCAGACTACCACTGAAAAACGTGTATAAGGCCTTCTGTCATTACGTTCTTCCAGATGATTCTACCATCGTAGGACTATGGAAACACGCGCTGACCTCGCAGAGTAAGGACGGCGGAAAGACGTGGACACAACCAGTGGCGAGGGCAAGGGGCTTTGTTAACAGCAATGCAAAGATATGGGGGCAGCGGCTTTCTGACAGCACTTTTGCCACTGTATATAACCCAGCGGAGTTCCGTTGGCCGCTGGCTTTAAGCACAAGTGTGGACGGAGAGGAATATACCACGCTGAATTTGGTACACGGTGAGATGACGCCCCTGCGCTACGGAGGTCAGTATAAGAGCCACGGGCCACAGTATGTAAGGGGTGTTGAGGTGACGGATAGCCCCTTGAAACCAGGCGACCCGATGTATGTGGCATACTCAGTGAATAAAGAAGACATCTGGGTGGCACGCATACCTGTGCCTATAAGGACACAGGCCACGCTACATGCAGATGACGATTTCTCAAAGGAAGGGACGCTTGACAACTGGAATATCATGTCACTAATCTATGCACCAGTAGCGGTGGAGAATGGAAAATTGGCCATTGCTGACCGTGATCACTTTGACTTTGCTAAGGCAGAGAGGGTCATTCCTGCAACAAGGGTGCTGGATATGGAGATGAATGTGACGCCAATGCAGAATAATCACGGCGAACTGCTGTTGGAACTTCTTGACAATCACGGCAACGCTTGCACCAGACTGACCTTTCAACAGGACGGGAAGCTGACGGTGAAGACGGGTGCGCGGTACAACAACATATTGCAAGAGTACTCTGCTGGCAAGACGTATGCGCTGCGATTGCATTGTGACCTCAACAGTCGTATGCTGACAATATGGGTTGATGGCAAGAAGATTGGACCGAAGATACTATTTTCTCCCATTGAGAACATTACGCGTCTGTCACTGAGAACGGGCGGAAGAAGGACAGAACCTACCATTGATTCTCCGGCAGACACACCCGCATATCAGGATCTGCCGGATGCGGGGGCGATGGATTCCCTTGCTGTTTACTACATAAACAATGTGCGAACACGTGACGCAGGGGACAAGATACAGGGCGCATTGCTGCGTTGGGACAGTTATAAGCATTACGTTGAGCGTTTCAATAGCATGGAACCAGAGGGCGTGGTGCAGGCTTTCCCTGACAGCAAGGCGGCAGAATGGATGGAGAATAACATCCCATTGCTCGACTGTCCGGACAAACAGATAGAGGAAATGTTTTACTATCGTTGGTGGACTTTGCGCAAGTCTATCAGGGAAACACCGCAGGGCTACGTGATGAACGAGTTTCTTGTGGACCGTTCTTACGCCACACGGTACAACCTTATATCCTGCGCTCTGGGGCATCATATCATGGAAAGCCGCTGGCTTAGGGACAACCGGTTTCTTGAAGACAATGTGAACGTATGGCTGAGAGGTGGTAATGACGGCACGCCGATGCCTCGTCTGGACTCGTTCAGCTCGTGGTTGCCGTGGGCTATGTGGCAACGCTCGCTGCAACAGGGCAGCACTCGCTGGATGGAGAGGTACAACACCGACCTGCAAAGCAACATGAAGCAGTGGGAGAAAACACATCTTTATGCCGACAGCCTGTTCTGGCAGCGTGACGTCCAGGACGGTATGGAGGAACAAATCAGTGGCTCACGCAGGGAGAACAACCGCCGTCCTACCATCAATTCATATATGTACGGCAACTACATGGCTCTTTCTTGGCTCAACAAAGGTACAGACATTGGCAGAGAGTATGCCCGTAAGGCGGAGAAACTGAAAGGGCTTGTCATGCGGAAACTATGGAATCCGAAACTGCAATTCTTCGGAACGCTGACTACAGCAGACACTCTTGCGGCGGTGCGTGAGGAGATTGGCTACATACCATGGTACTTCTACTTGCCTGATGACAATGTCACGAAGTATCTGCCAGCATGGTTGCAACTGACGGATGAGGAGGGATTTAACGCTCCCTTCGGCATAACCACGGCGGAAAGGCGGCATCCTCTCTTCCGCAAACGCTTCCGTCCGCGGAAGCCTTCATGCGAGTGGGACGGCGCGATATGGCCTTTTGCCACGGCGCAGACGCTGACAGCACTCGCCAATGTGATGGACTCTTACCCGCTGTTGGCAAAGGCTTTGACTGATTCTTGCCGTAACATAGTGTATAACAGTGATGCAGATAAAAGGGACGTAAGGACAAGTGGCATTGACAACGGCAACCTCTTCTTCTATCATCTCAAGAAATATACCGAGTCACAGTATCGTCGTGGCAGACCGTATATAGGCGAATATCTTGACGAAACGGACGGACAATGGCTGATGGGGGATAAGGAACGCTCAAAATACTACAACCACTCTACCTATAATGACCTCATAATAACGGGGCTGATAGGCCTCCGACCCTCTATGGATGACAGCATAACGGTAAAGCCGTTGGTGCCAGAGACGTGGGATTACTTCTGTATTGACAATCTGCCTTATCACGGAAAACTGCTCACCATATACTATGACAGAGACGGAAGCAGATACCATCAGGGTAAGGGACTGCACATATTGCAGCGGGAGATGCCCGTGGAGAAGTGAGAAAAGGAATGAAATACAACACACGTTGGGAGCAGCAGGGACATATCTCTGCTGCTCCCAATTTTTTTTCTTTATGCTGACACCGTAGGCAGCGTAACCTGACAAAGTACCGACAAAGGGAGGATTTTGCCGTAATGGGTTTGGTGTTGGCAAAGAATTTTCGTACTTTTGCAGTCAGAAGAAAAACAAAACGTCGATGG
>CALYTD010000029.1 GCA_945486445.1 uncultured Prevotellaceae bacterium | reverse complement strand
GCTTCAAGGGCAGCAAGAGCCTCAGCGATAGCGTCATGCGCCACGGCCCATTCCTCCTCTGTCAGTTCCTCATTGTCCGTGCGAGTGAATATGTCTGGCATACGCATGATAAGGGGCACAAGAGTATCAGCCGTCATCGGTGCCGCATCAAGGCCTAACTGATGCTGCAAGGCGGCTATCTGACGGTGATAATCAGCGGCGAGGGCCGTATTTACAACGACAGAATCGACTGACTCGTCTTTCGTAATCCAAATGGAGAAATCCACCTTTCCACGCACTACGCTGTCTTGAATCATGCGCCGTATCTCCATCTCTTTCTCGCGATATACGAGTGCGATGCGCGTGGAGCAGTCCAACGCCTTTGAATTAAGGGTCTTTACCTCTACGTGAATAGTTTTGTCAAGATACGTGCGGGAGGCTTTTCCATAGCCTGTCATGGATAGTAACATATTTCTTTCTGTTATTTTTAGAGTTGGCAACAGGTGGTAGGCCACAGGGCGAAAGCCACTGATGACGGTCTGTGTCACCAATGATGCAGGGGTAATAAACCGCAGGCAATAGCCTGACACCAGTACCAAACCTCTGGTTTTTGATGTTAAATTTCTGCAAAAGTACAAAAAATCGGGGAAAAAGTTGTATTTTTGCAAAATAATTTTTGAAAAAAGTTGGGCAATACCCGGTTGAAGGTTTCAGGTTATAAGTTTTGGCTCGCAGGTCATATAGCCAACAGTCAAGGCCGAAACACATATAACCCCAAGAAGGGTATGACAACATTCACAACCAAAAGAAAAAGATGGCGTGCACTTTACACATAGAGACAAGTACCGACGTATGTAGCGTTGCAGTGAGCAAAGACGGCTTCCTGCTATATGAAAAGACAGACCACAGCGGGCCTAATCACGCAGAAAAACTGGGAACATACGTGGACGAGGCAATACAGAAGGCAGAAGAAAAGGGACTGGCACTTGATGCCGTGGCAGTAAGCAGCGGTCCCGGCTCATACACAGGACTGCGCATCGGGGTCTCAATGGCAAAAGGAGTATGCTACGGCAGCGACGCAAAACTGATAAGTGTGCCAACACTGCAACTGCTCTGCGTACCCGTATTACTGGGAGACAGGGTGAGATGCGTGGCATACAAGGACGGTAAAACAGAGAAGATAGAGACCGAGATAGAAGAAGACGCACTGCTTTGCCCCATGATTGACGCACGGCGCATGGAGGTATATGCAGCCATCTACAACAGAAGTTTGAAAGAAATGCGCTCCATGCAGGCAGACATAGTGGACGGAGAGACCTACCGCAGCCTACTAGACAAAGGCATAGTGTACTTCTTTGGCAACGGAGCAGAAAAATGTATGCAGGCCATAAACCACCCTAACGCACGGTACATAATAGGCATAGAACCACTGGCAAAAAACATGTTGCCACTGGCTGACATGAAATGGAATAAGGGAATGACGGAAGACGTGGCATACTTCGTGCCAGAATATCTGAAAGAATACAGAGCCGGCAAGCCATAACAGCCAAAGAAACAACGAAGCCCAAGCAAGCAGACAAGAATATGGAAATAGAAGGATTAGACTATAACACCCAGCGCGAGAAACTGAAACTCATGGCGTACGGGCGCGACATACAGCAAATGGTGGACCTATGCGTGACACTACCAACAAAGGCAGAAAGGCAAAAATGCGCCAACACCATCATAGAAGTGATGAAAAAAGTAGTGCCAAGCCAGATGGACAGCAAGGAAAGACTGCCCGCACTATGGTACCACCTGGCACTGATGAGCGACTTCAAACTGGACATTGACTACCCCGTGGAAATCATACACGAGGACAAAATGGCTATAAAACCAGGAAAAATAGAATACACCAACAAAAGAGGACTGGGCGTAAAACACTACGGCAGACTGCTACTCGCCACCTTCGCAAAACTAAAAGAAATGCCAGCAGGCAGAGAACGAGACGCTCTTGCAGAAAAAACCGCAAAACAAATGAGCCGCTGTCTGGCAACGTGGGGAATGGGAACAGCAGACAAAGAAAAAGTAGTATCAGACATGGCACGCTTCACTGACGGCGTGATACAACTGGACATAGACAGTCTGCAACTTGACAACGGACAAAAAAACGGAACAATAAACAGCGCAATAGCAAGAGACTCCATGCAGGCAGACTACCAGAACAAAAAGAAAAGACGCAAAAAAAAGTGAGGAAATACATGGCAATGGAAAGATTCATAATAGAGGGCGGACACGCACTCAAAGGCGAAATAACACCACAAGGAGCAAAAAACGAAGCTCTGGAAGTAATCTGTGGTACGCTGCTGACGGCAGAACCCGTGACAATCAGCAACGTACCAGACATTCTTGACGTCAACAACCTCATCAAACTGCTGCAAGAAATGGGCGTAAAGGTAGAATCCACAGACAAAGGAACATACACCTTCACAGCCAAAGAACTCGACCTTGACTACCTCTCCTCTGACGAATTCGTAAGAAAATGCGCCCAACTACGTGGCTCCGTACTGATGATTGGCCCGCTATTAGGACGATTTGGCAGAGCAACAGTAGCCAAACCCGGCGGTGACAAGATAGGGCGCAGAAGACTGGACACACACTTTCTCGGCTTCCGTAACCTCGGAGCAACATACGACAAAGTCATAGGACGAGAAGTGTACGAACTAAAAGCAACAGAAGGACTACAAGGTTGCTACATGTTACTTGATGAAGCATCAGTAACAGGCACTGCAAACATCATAATGGCAGCAGTAAACGCCAAAGGAACCACTACCATATACAACGCCGCCTGCGAGCCGTACATACAGCAACTGTGCCACATGCTAAACAGAATGGGAGCACAAATATCAGGCATAGGCTCAAACCTTATCACCATAGTAGGCGTGGAAAAACTGCACGGCACATGCCATAAACTGCTGCCGGACATGATAGAAGTGGGCTCATTCATAGCCATGGCGGCGATGGTTGGCGACGGAATACTGATAAAAGACGTATCAATACGCAACCTCGGAATCATTCCCGACGCCTTCAGACGCCTCGGAGTACGAATAGAAGAGCAGGGCGACAGCCTCTTCATACCGCACCATGACCACTACCAGATAGACTCCTTCATAGACGGAACAATAATGACTCTCAGTGACGCACCGTGGCCCGGACTAAGTCCCGACCTGCTGTCCGTGATGCTGGTGGTAGCTACTCAGGCGCAGGGCAGCGTGCTCTTCCACCAGAAAATGTTTGAAAGCCGACTGTTCTTTGTGGACAAACTCATTGACATGGGCGCGCAAATAATACTCTGCGACCCACACAGAGCAGTGGTAGTAGGCCATGATCACAAGGTAAGACTGCGCCCGGCAAGGATGTCAAGCCCCGACATACGCGCCGGAATAGCACTACTCATAGCGGCATTGTCAGCTGATGGCACATCAACCATAAGCAACATAGCACAGATAGACCGCGGATACGAGGACATAGAAGGGCGCCTTAACGCCCTCGGAGCAAGGATTTCACGGCAATGATACGCAGGGAAGACGTTTACAGAATAGGCAAGTTGGGCAAGGCCCACGGCATAAAAGGAGAGGTATCCATGATGTTTGACGATGACATCTTCGACCGTGTGGATGCCGAATACCTCGTGTTAGACATTGACGGAATAATGGTTCCCTTCTTCATGGAGGAATACCGGTTCAAGAGTCAGGAAACAGTACTGATGAAATTTGAAGGTGTTGACACGCAGGAACGGGCCAAAGAACTGACGGGAACAGAAGTGTTCTTCCCACGAGAGTTGGCTAACGAGGACGAAAGCGATGTGCTAAGATACGCCCAGTTGGTAGGTTTCACCGTGATAAACAATGCCGACGGTGAGGCAATAGGCGAGATTTCTGCCGTTGATGAGCAGACAGTGAACATCATGTTTGAACTCTTTGACGGCAGACTGATACCCGCATCGGAAGAGCTTATAGCCGACATTGACACAGAAAAGAAGACAATAACAATGATTATTCCCAACGGAATACTTGAATTATGAAACAACAAATATGCATCCTTGGTAGCACTGGCAGTATAGGAACGCAGGCCTTGGAGGTGATTGCAGAGCACAGTGACCGCTTTGAGGCTTACTGTCTCACGGCAAACAACCACGTGGAGCAACTCGCCCAGCAGGCGAAAAGGTTTCGGCCTGCCGCCGTTGTCATTGCCAACGAGGACAAATACGAACAGCTTGTGGACCTCCTTGCTGACTGTCCCGACGTGAAGGTGTATGCAGGAGCGCAGGCTCTCTGCGACATAGTGGAGGCACAGCCCATCGATATGGTGCTGACGGCTATGGTAGGCTTTGCTGGTCTCGCGCCAACCATACACGCTATCAAGGCTCGTAAGAAGATATGCCTCGCCAACAAGGAGACGCTCGTGGTGGCGGGAGAACTCATCTGCAACCTCGCCAGAGAGTATCATGCCCCTATTCTGCCCGTGGATTCAGAGCATTCCGCCATTTTCCAGAGCATAGTAGGTGAGGGTGACAACGAGATTGAGAAGATATTGCTCACTGCATCAGGCGGTCCTTTCCGTCAAAAGACGCTTGACGAGATGCGTACCATGACGGCAGCAGATGCCTTAAAGCACCCGACGTGGGACATGGGAGCAAAGATTACCATCGACTCTGCGTCCATGATGAACAAGGGTTTTGAGGTGATTGAAGCGAAATGGCTGTTTGGCGTGGAGGCAGACAGGATACAGGTGTTGGTACACCCGCAGTCGATAGTCCACAGCGCAGTGCAGTTTCGTGATGGTGCAGTAAAGGCCCAACTTGGTGTTCCGGACATGAGACTGCCCATACAGTATGCGTTTACCTACCCCGACAGGTTGCCAATGACGGGTGAACGCCTTGACTTCTTCCGCCAACCGCTGGAGTTTTTCGAGCCAGACATGGAGAAGTTCAAGTGTCTTGCCCTCGCCTTCGAGGCGTTACGACGCAGGGGTAACGCTGCCTGTGTGGTCAATGCCGCCAACGAAGTGGTAAACCTTGCGTTCAGAGAGGGACGCATCGGTTTCCTCGACATGGGCGACATAATAGAGAAGACGCTCAACAAGGCAACGGTAATCACCGCTCCTACATACGAAGACTACATTCAAAGTGATGCTGAAGCGCGACGCATCGCTCAGGAACTTATAGATATTAACTCATAAATCACAACACTGGCATAGCCTAATCATGGATACAATAATAATTCGTACATTACAGTTCATCCTTGCGATAACAATCCTTGTAGCCCTGCATGAGGGCGGACACTTCTTCTTTTCCAAGCTCTTCGGGGTAAGGGTAAACAAGTTTTACGTATTCTTTGACTACAAGTTTTCCCTTTTCAGCACCTATTCCAACTGGTGGCGCAAACTGTGCGGCAAGGCTCCGGCCAAGAAAAAGGAGGATGGCACATACGAGTATGAGGGCACGGAGTACGGCATCGGCTGGATACCCCTCGGCGGTTACTGCCAGATAGAGGGCATGATAGACGAGACACAGCACGATGTAGAGAAGTTGAAAGCCCCCGCACAGCCGTGGGAGTTCCGCGGAAAGCCCTGCTGGCAGAGGCTGCTCATAATGACGGGCGGTGTGCTTGTCAACTTCGTCCTCGCCCTTGTTATCTACTGTGCGGTGTTCTTTGCATGGGGAAATGACTACTATGCCGTAAAGGATATGCCTCTGGGCATGAAGTATAACGAGCAGGCCAAGGAGTTAGGATTCATGGACGGCGACATACTTCTGCGCTCTGACAACGGTGATTTCAAGGCTTTTGACGCCAATATGCTGCGTGACATCTCCTCTGCCACGGCGGTTACGGTGAAGCGACAGGGGCAGGAAGTCACCATCCCCTTGCCCGGAGACCTCTCACTGCTTGACATGTTGAAAAGCGACCCTGTGTTCTGCCGTCCGTTCATACCAGCGGAGATAGACACAGTATTGCCCGGAACGGCCGCTGCAAAGGCTGGTATGGCGAAGGGAGACATGATACTTGCCATTGGTGACAAGCCCGTTGATTCATGGAACACGTTTACATACGAGACGGGACGAATGGCTGACATTCTCAGCGACTGCACCACACGACAGGATTCCCTGCGCACACTTACCACCACAATAGTGTATAAAGCGGCAGCAACAGGTAAGACCGACACTGCGACAGTGGTCTTTGACAACGAGGTACACATTGGCGTTGGCATGACAACAATAGCCAAATACGCCAAGCCCACACACGAGGAGTACGACATAATCACCTGCATACCGGCAGGTATAGGCTACGCCATAGATATGCTCGGCGGATATGTCAGCGACCTTAAATACGTCTTCACCGCCGAAGGAGCCAAGCAACTTGGCGGTTTCGGTGCCATTGGCTCCATGTTCCCACCCGTATGGGACTGGCAGATGTTCTGGATGATGACAGCCTTCCTATCTATCATTCTCGCCTTTATGAACATCCTGCCCATCCCTGCACTCGATGGCGGACACGTGATGTTCCTGCTTTACGAAATGATATTCCGTCGCAAACCAGGCGACAAGTTCATGGTACGTGCGGAATTTGTAGGCATGGGCATACTCTTCGCACTCATGTTCGTGGCTAATCTCAACGACATACTGCGCTTCTTCGGCGTGATGCACTGATTAAGGTTAGAAGGTTTTGGGTTTTAGGTAATAGGTATGGCTTCGCCATTGACCGCCGGACAGACCTAAAACCTACAACCTACAACCCACAACCTCAAAAGAAACCCCAATGACAGGCAAACTACTTATCTTCTCCGCACCAAGCGGTTGCGGAAAGTCAACAATCATAAACTGGCTCATGAACGAGCACCCCGAACTGCGTATGCACTTCTCTATCAGTTGCACCTCACGCCCACCACGCGGCACGGAGCAAAACGGCGTGGAGTATTTCTTCCTCACTCCCGAGGAGTTCCGCAGCAAGATAGAGGCTGATGAGTTCGTGGAATACGAGGAGGTATATACCGACCGATACTACGGCACACTAAAATCACAGGTGCAGAAACAACTGGACGCAGGCGAGAACGTGGTGTTTGACGTGGACGTAAACGGTGCAATGAACATCAAGAAAGCCTACGGCGACCGTGCCCTCGCCATATTCATCATGCCGCCGTCAATAGACGAACTGCGCCACAGGCTGGAAAAGCGGGCTACCGATGCGCCAGAGGTGATAGAACAACGCATTGCACGCGCGGAGTATGAAATCTCAACAGCCAACGAGTTTGACACAAGAGTGCTGAACGATGACCTTGAAACGGCAAAGCGAGAGGCCCTTGAAAGGGTAAGACAGTTCCTGCTTCTGGAATGAAACCCGCCTGCCCACTGGGCAACCCCCAACCTCCAAGCCTGCAAACAGGTGCTGATTACAATACGATTAGGTGCTGATTATAACGCAAAAAGGTGCTGATTGTGTCGCAATAAGCACCATAAACCTTATACCCTAAGACCTACAACCTATAACCTCACAACCTAAAACCTCACAAAGAAGTTATAATTTATGGGGGTACAGGCGTCATAACCCGTTACAACAGGCGTATGGACAGACCGAGAATCTAAACCCTATACAGCAGTCCATTCTTCAAATCACGGGCAGCGGTATCCTTAATCTTTACATGAAGTTTCTTTCCCGTCGCGCTGAAAGGTATCTGCGCCACAAAGCGATAGAAGCGCGGACGCTTGAAATTGGCGATGTCCGGGCTCTGCTTGCAGTACTCATCCAGTTCCTCCGGAGTAAGGCTGTCGTCAGTGCGCACCACGTATGCCGTTACCAACTGCCCACGCATCTTGTCGGGCACAGACGTCACTATGCAGTCCTTTACCTTAGCGTGCGTATTGAGCACCGCCTCTACCTCCGTTGGGTAGATATTCTCACCAGAGGAGATAATCATATCGTCCTTACGACCAACGATGGTAATAAACTGGTTTTCGTCCCATACGGCGAGGTCGTTGGTGTAGATAAAGTCCTTATAATACTTCGCTTCCGTCTCAACATCGTTGTTATAATACTTGTACGGCGACTTGGCAGGCGAGCAGATTATCACCTCTCCCACCTCCGTGCTGTCCTGCGCCACAAGGTCCTCAGGCTCCGCACGGCGGTCTTCATACACCTTCACCACCCTCACATCATCGTCAACACATGACGAACCGGCTGTACCCGCATTTTCAGGCAGGTCAAACGGGCGCAGGAAAGTGTTCCAGAATGTCTCCGTTGTGCCGTAACCATTGAAGATATTAGGAGTTAACACCTTCTGATAACGTATGCATGCCGAGCGTTCCAGCGGACTGCCCATCGTCACTATGCCCTTTAACGTGGTGAGATCATAACTATTTCGCTCCTGTTCGTCAGCCAGTTCCTCAAGCACCGTGGGCACTCCGATAACGAAGGTTATCTTGTAATGCGCAACAAAACGCAATGCGGTAGAAGCTGAGAACTTACTCATTATAACCAACGTAGCACCAGCATAGAAGATAGTACACGGTCCGGCGCAATGTATTCCGCCACGATGGAACCACGGTGTGGTGTTCATCGTTATGTCCTTGTAACTCATCGGGAAATGCATCATCACGTCATGGGCCGACAGCACCTCGTTAATAGAGGTGAGCGAAACACCCTTAGGACGACCAGTGGTGCCAGAAGTATAGAGGCGTGTGGTCTCATCATAGATATTATAATCACACGTATAAGGCGGCTCTTCCACGCTTTTATCACAAACATAGTCAGCGTATGAAACGACATCACCATCACTCTCGCCGCCCACAATGACAATACTCTTCGGCTTATGAGCCGCCAACGACACGGCCTCGAGCACCGTTTCCTTAAAGGAAGCATCGAAAATGAGCACCAAAGGCTTGGAGTCATCAATGTTATAAGCAAGTTCTCCCGCACTGAGACGGTAACTGGCAGGACAGCAAACACCGTGAATCTTCTGCGCGGCAACATAGGCAAAAGCAAATTCCGGGCAGTTTAGCAACTGAATC
>CALYTD010000028.1 GCA_945486445.1 uncultured Prevotellaceae bacterium | reverse complement strand
TCTATGGGATTGCCGTTCTCATCGAGCAATATCTCCTTGTAGGTGTCTATGGAGTCTGCGTCAAGGGTGTCTTTCTGTGCCCCTCCGGTGTATGCGCACTCATACATAGAGCGGTCTATGTCTGCTCCGTCGGGCTTCTGGAACTTGCCGTGGTAGTGCTTGAAAGCGGGGTCAGCAAATACAGATTGCAGGAAATATCCGCATATTGGCAGTGCGGTCCGTGAGCCTTGGCCGAGTGCTCCGGTGCGGAAATGAATGCAACGGTATTCTCCTCCTACCCATGCTCCTACCACCAGATTAGGTGATACGCCCATGAACCATGCGTCAGAGTGGTTGTTTGACGTTCCGGTCTTTCCACCAAACTCGGTGTCGGGGTAGTTGCCTATGTATCCCCACAGGCTTTGTGACGTTCCACCTCGTTCCCGCAGGCCGCCTTGCAGCATCTGTTGCATGAGGTATGCCGTCCTTACGCTGATGGCTTGTGCCTCTTCTGTCGGTGCAACATATATCTCCTTGCCGTTGCGGTCGAGTATCTTTGTTATGAGTATGGCTTCACTGTGTGCCTTTCCTCCGTTGACAACGGTGCTGTAGGCGTTGGCCAGTTCGAGCAGGTTGACATCGCTTGAGCCGAGAGCCAGTGCCGGTGCATCGTCCAAGGGGCTCTTGATACCCATGTTATGTGCTGTTTCTATGATGTTCTTTATGCCCATCTCCTGCCCGAGACGCACGGCTACGGAGTTGATACTCTGTGCAAAGGCTATTTTCAGTGGCATGGAGTCACCAGTGAAGTAACCGTTGGCGTTGGTCGGAGCCCATGTCACTTCCTCCTTTTTCTTGGCGTCCCACACCTTCATAGAGAAGTATTCGTCGCGGCGTTTGTCGCATGGTGTCAGTCCCTGTTCCATGGCTTCGGTATATACGAAGAGCTTGAAGGTAGAGCCAGGCTGGCGTTGTGCCGTCACCTTGTCATACTTCCAGTGGTTGAAATCTATGTCGCCCACCCATGCTTTCACGTGTCCTGTCTGTGGTTCCATTGCCACAAAAGAACAGTGCATGAAGCTGACCATGTAGCGAATGGAATCCATTGTTGACATCTCTTTTTCTACTTCGCCCTTCTCATAGTCAAACACCTTTACGGTATGTGGCTTGTTTAGATAGTATTCTACTGAGTCCGGGTTGTCCGGGAAGCGTGCAGTGAGGTGCTTATATACGGGTTGTTGCTTGGCAATGTCTTCTATGAAGTTGGGAATCACCTGGTGTCTCTCGTCCTGCCAGGGCTGCTGTCCGCGCCAATGTGAATTGAAGTTGCGCTGCACTTGCTGCATCTGCTTGCGTGCAGCGTCCTCCGCATATTTCTGTAAGCGTGTGTCTAGCGTGGTGTATATCTTCAAACCGTCGTTGTATAGGTCTATGTCTTCCAGGGCTTCATTATCTGCGCAGAGTCTTTTTATGTACTTTGCTACTGCTTCGCGGAAGTATTTTGCCTGCCCATCGTAGTTCTCTTCCACGTTGAATTCTGATACATCAATGCCTATGTTCTTCATGGAGTCACACTGAGCGGCTGTCAAATCGCCGTGTAATTGCATGTTGTCAAGCACTATATTGCGGCGTCTTAGCGAGTTTTCCGGGTGTGATATGGGGTTGTAGAAGGTCGTTGCTTTGAGCATTCCGACGAGTACTGCTGCTTGTTCCGTGGTCAGTTCCTTCGGTGTTGTGTTGAAATAGGTTTTTGCCGCGGTCTTTATTCCGAAGGCATTGTTACCAAAGTCCACTGTATTGGCGTATTGTACGAGTATCTCGTTCTTTGCTTCTCTGCGTCCTTTTGTGTATGAGAAGTATATTTCCAGCTTCAGGGCGGTGATCCATTCTTTTGTTTTCATCACAAGAATCTTCACTCCTGGTATCTTGCCTATTAGTCCGGTGCTGTATTGTGTGCGCACTCTGAACATGTTTTTTGCAAGTTGTTGGGTTATGGTTGAGGCTCCTCGTCCTCCTCGTCCGGTTGCTGCGTCCTTGGCGGCGCCTAATAATCCCATCGGGTCTATGCCCCAGTGGTTATAGAATCGTTCGTCTTCTGTGTCGATAAGGGCTTGCCAGAAGACGGGGTTTACGTCTTCAAATTTTACTGGTGTGCGGTTTTCGTTGAAGTATTTTCCAAGCATTACGCCGTCGGCGGAGTATAGTTCTGAGGCTTGACTGGTCTTGTGTTCGCTGATTTCTGCCCATCCTGGTGACTTGCCGAAGAGCCAGAAGAGGTTGATGTCAACTGCTCCGAGGTATAATATGAACAGTGTGATGAGTGTGATTACTGTGTTTATGGTCTTGATGTACCATGGTTTGCCGGTGAAGCAACTTTTGTACCATTGCCATGTTGCTTTGTTTTTTGTGGCAATCCATGTTATGGTTTGTTTTATTTTTTTCATAGTTGGTTTATGGTTATGTGGTTTTCTCCTTATGTGTTGTTGGAGATTTTGTTGTCAATGTATGTTGTTATTTTCTCGATGTCGTCTGGATTGAACCATGTTATGTCCTGGTCTTTCTTGTACCAGGTTAGTTGTTTGCGGGCGTATTGTCTTGTATTGCTTTGTATTTGCCGCAGGGCTTCTTGTAGTGGTATGTCGCCGTCGAAGTGTTTGAATAGTTCTTTGTATCCTACTGTGTTGAGGGCGTTTTCTTTTCTGTGTGGTATCATGGTGCGTGCTTCGTCTATTAGTCCTGCTTCTGCCATGTCCAGCACTCGTTTGTTTATCCTTTCGTAGAGTTCCTCGCGGTTGCGTGTGAGGCCAATCTTTATTGTCTGGAATGGTCGCGGCTTCTTTTCTCCGGTGCGGAAGGATGTGTATGTCTTGCCACTGACGTGACATATCTCCAGTGCGTGCACCACGCGGCGGGGGTTGTTGCGGTCAACTGTTGCCCAGTGTTCCGGGTCCAGGCGTTTGAGTTCTTCCAGTAAGGCTGGCAGCCCTTCTTCTTCAAGGCGTTGTTTCATCCAGGTTCTTGTGTGGTCATCTACCGTTGGTATGTCGTCAATGCCGTTGCATACGGCGTCTATGTACATCATTGAGCCGCCGGTGAGTATTGCTGCCACCCCGTTTTTCCGGGAAAAGGGTGGTGTGGCGAGCAGTTTCAGCACGTCTTGTTCGTACATTGAGGCGGAGTAGTAATCGCCTATATGGTGTGTTCCCACAAAATGATGCCGCACTCTCCGCTGTTGTCCGGCGGTGGGTGCGGCTGTTCCTATTGGAAGTTCTGCGAAGATCTGCCGTGAGTCTGCGTTGATTATGTCAACATTGTAACGTTCGGCAAGCGCGAGGCAGAGTTCAGTTTTGCCTACACCCGTAGGCCCTGTGACGACTATGAGTGTATTCAAGGTGTTTATCGTATTATGCCACGCTGGGCACTTTCTATGAAATCTATGATGTATTGTATCTCAGGAGTTATCTCCATGGTGAGTTTCACCTCCTCGATGCCTTCTTTTAGTATTCCTTTTGAGTAGATGGTGTTGTATGCTTCGCGTATGGCGAGTATTGCTTCGCCGCTGAATCCCCTGCGCCTCAGGCCTATGAGGTTTAGTCCTGCAAAGCGTATTGGTTCTTTGCCTGCTATTACGTAGGGTGGTATGTCTTGTGATGTACGGCTTCCGCCTTGTACCATTACGTATCCGCCGATGTGTACGAACTGGTGTACGAGTACTTCGGCTGAGATTATGGCGCAGTCGTCAACGATTACTTCTCCTGCGAATTTTGTTGAGTTTCCTATGATGCAGTTGTTGTTTATCACGCAGTCGTGGGCGATGTGCATGTTCTCCATCAACAGGTTGTTGTTGCCTACGATGGTTGTTCCTTTTGAGGCTGTACCGCGGCTGATGGTTACGTTCTCGCGAATGGAGTTGTTGTCGCCTATCTGGCAGGTTGTTATTTCTCCGTGATATTTTAGGTCTTGTGGCTTGGTGCTTATGCTTGCGCCGGGGAATATCTCGTTGCCTGAGCCCATACGTGTGCCTTGGTTCAGGGTGACGCTGTTCTGGAAGTGGTTGTTGTCGCCTATGATTACGTCTGCGTCTATGTAGCAGAATGGGCCTATCACGTTTCCGTCACCCATTTTTGCATCGGGGTGTACGTATGCAAGAGGGCTTATTGTATTTGCCATTATTGTTGGTTTTTGTTGTGATTGTTAATGCCTTGGTTTTTACTGGGATATTGCTATCTTTGTAATCAGCATCTTTTTATTTTGTAATTGGCACCTTTTTACTTTGTAATCAGCACTCTTTTGTGTGGTAATCAGTGCTTGTTTACTTTGTAACTGGCATTTTCTTGTTTTCTTGCGTGTCTTGTTGTGGGGTGAGGGTGCTTATTTGTTGCGCACCATCTGGCCTGTGAATGTTGCCTCGGCTACGAGTTGGTCGCCTACGAAGATGTAGCCTTGCATGGTTGATATGCCGTGGCGCACGGGGGCGATGAGTTCTACCTTGAAGATGAGTGTGTCTCCTGGTACTACTTTCTTGCGGTATTTTACCTTGTCAATTTTCAGGAAATAGCTTGTCCAGTGCTCTGGGTCTTCTATGGAGTTGAGCACGAGCAGTGCTCCGCACTGTGACATTGCTTCTATCATGAGTACTCCTGGCATGACGGGCTCTTGCGGAAAGTGTCCTTGGAAGAATGGTTCGTTTGAGGTAATGTTCTTTATTCCCACTATGGTTGTGCCGCTGATGCTTATTACTTTGTCCACCAACTGCATGGGATAGCGGTGGGGCAGCACTTCGCGTATGCGGTTTACGTCGAGTACTGCTGGCATGTTAGGGTCATAGATGGGGGCTTGTATCTCGTGTTTCCTTATTTCTGTGCGCATCAGTCGGGCGAACTTGTTGTTGATGGTGTGGCCCGGTCGTGTTGCTATTATGCGTCCTTTCAAGGGCTTTCCGATGAGGGCCATGTCGCCTATGATGTCAAGCAGTTTGTGGCGTGTGCACTCATTCTCCCATGTCAGGGGCTTGTGCTGTATGTAACCGAGTTTCGTGGCGTCCATACGTGGCACCTTCAGGTAGTCGCACAGTTTGTCTATGTCCTCCTGCTTCTGTTCGTATTCGTAGATGACAATGGCGTTGTCGAGGTCTCCGCCCTTTATGAGCCCGGCCTTGAGCAGTGGTACAAGGTCACGCACGAACACGAAGGTACGCGCTGATGCTATCTCCGTTGGGAACTTGTTTACGTTGTCAATGGTTGCGAACTGTGAGTTTATGAACTTTGACTCGAACGAACACATGGCCGTTATGGAGAAGTCGTCGTCAGGAAGTATTGTTATTACCGAGCCTGTTGCCTCGTCCTTGACCTCTATCTTCTTGCGGATGATGTAGTAGTCCTTAGGCGCGGACTGCTCCTGTATGCCCACTTCCTGTATCTTCTCCACATATTTCAGTGCGCTGCCGTCAAGTATCGGGAACTCCGGTCCGTTGACTTGTATCAGACAGTTGTCTATGCCCAGAGCGTAGAGTGCCGCCAGTGCGTGTTCAACGGTGCTTACCTTGACTTCGCCCTTGCCCAGTACGGTGCCTCGCTGCGTGTCTATCACGTGCTCTGCAACAGCGTCTATGACTGGCATACCGTCCAAGTCGATACGCTGTATCTTGTAACCCGTATTCTCTGCTGCCGGATAGAACGTCACCGTTAGGCTCAGCCCCGTGTGCAGTCCTTTGCCACAAAGGGAGAAACTCCCCTTTATCGTGTTCTGTTTTGTCATACTCTTTCTATATATGGAATGTGGTAAGGTTTAGGATTCAGTTCCTTGTTCCTTTAATTTCTTCTCCAGTTCGTCTATTTTCTTTTGCATCTCGTTCATCTGCCTGTACATATCCGGCAGACGCTTCACTATGGCTTGTGAGCGGAAGTAGTTGGTCATGGACATCGGTGGGGTGCCGATGAGTTCCTGATTACTCTTCAAACTGCCAGGAACTCCTGACTGTGCGCCCAGCATTACCTTGTCTCCGATGGTGATATGACCTGCTATTCCCACTTGTCCGCCGAACATACACCACTCTCCAACCTTTGCACTTCCGGCCACGCCAACCTGCGCTGACATCACGGTGTTGGCACCAATGTCGGTGTTGTGGGCTATCTGCACAAGGTTATCCAGCTTCACACCCTTCCTAATGTATGTGCTTCCCATTGTCGCACGGTCAACACACGTGTTGGCACCAATCTCTACGTTGTCCTCAATCGTTACTATTCCGATTTGTGGTATCTTGTCATATCCATCGGCAGACGGGGCGAATCCGAATCCGTCTGCGCCTATAACGCTGCCTGCATGGAGTATGCAACTGTTGCCAACCTTACAGTGGTGATACACTACTGCATTGCTGTAAATCTCAGTATTGTTACCTATTGAAGCACATTCGCCCACTGTTACGTGTGGGTGAAGCACGCAACCATCGCCTATTGAGGCGTTGGGACCGATGGCAACGAATGGTCCTATGTAGCAATCCTTACCAATTTTCGCTGTCGGTGCTATGAAAGCGAGAGGGTCTATGCCCTTCTTCTTAGGTTTCATGGCCTCATACATCTGTAACAAGTGGGCTACAGCCTCGTATGCACTCTTTACTCTTATCAGAGTGGCAGTGACAGGTTGTTCCAGCACAAGGTCCTCATCAACGAGTACTACGCTTGACTTTGTATCGTAGATGTGATTAATGTATTTCTTGTTTGAAAGGAAAGAGATGGCTCCGGGCTGTCCTTCCTCTATCTTTGCGAAACTGTTGATGGTAGCGTTGGCGTCACCCTCGATGCGTCCTTGCACCAGTTCTGCTATTTGTTGAGCTGAGAATTCCATGTGTTCCTCTGTGGTTTATAGTTTTTCGAGTTCCTCTTTCATCTGCTGTTGCAACTCCTTTGCCTTCTCAGCAGCAACGTTTGCAAAGTCTTTTGTGCTGTCGGCGAAGATTATTCCACGGCTTGAATTCACCAGAAGAGCACAATCTTTGGTTATGCCATAGCGACAAACGTCTTGCAGAGAGCCGCCCTGTGCACCTACACCAGGTACAAGAAGGAAGTGCTCTGGCGCCACTTTGCGTATGTCTTTGAACATTTCTCCGCGGGTAGCACCTACTACATACATCAGATTCTCTGGCGTTCCCCATTCCTGACTCTTTGTGATTACCTTCTCAAAGAGGCGTTGTCCTTCTGTATCCGTTATCTGTTGGAAGTCGAAAGAGCCTTTGTTGCTGGTCAGGGCGAGTAGTATTACCCACGGTTTTTTGTCGCTTTCGTATGTCAGGAAGGGCACTACGCTGTCCTCACCCATGTAAGGTGCTACGGTTAGAGCATCTACCTTGTATTCTCCGAAGAATGTCTGAGCGTACATTTTTGATGTGTTACCGATGTCACCACGTTTTGCGTCGGCTATGATGAACTGCTCGGGGTAGTTCTCTTGAATGTATTTCACGGTCTTCTCGAACGCTGTCAGTCCTTTAATGCCATACGCTTCGTAAAATGCGAGGTTCGGTTTGTATGCCACACAGTATGGTGCTGTGGCGTCAATTATTTGTTTGTTGAAGGTGAATATTGGGTCTTCCTCTTCCAAAAGGTGCTTGGGCACCTTGTTGAGGTCAACGTCCAGTCCTACGCATAGAAAGCTTTTCTTCTGGAATATCTGTCTTACAAGTTCTTCTCTTGTCATGTTCTTGGTTGTTATGTTCTTCGTCTTCCGTTATGCCGGGCAATCAGTCTTTTGGCATTTCGGTGTTTGGTATGTCTTTATACTGTCTTGTTGTGCGCTGGCTTTCCACCAGTCTGTTGATGAACTCGGTGGCGTTGACGGTGCGTTCGTCTTCCTTGTCCTCTTTTTTCTTTATCGTTGTAAAGACTCCCATGTTGATAATTGTTTCTTAAAGTTCCGCCTCTTTCATGCGCTCCGCGTTCTCCGCCACGGTCAGAGCGTCAATCATTGGTTGTATGTCTCCAGCGAGGAATCCTTGCAGGTCGTGTGTTGTGAAGCCTATTCTGTGGTCGGTTACTCGTCCTTGTGGGAAGTTATACGTGCGTATCTTTGCTGAACGGTCGCCTGTGGAGACCAGTGTCTTGCGCCTGTTGGCTATGTCGTCCAGGTATTTTTGGTGTTCTTTGTCATATATATATGTACGCAGGCGTGCAAGGGCGCGTTCTTTATTCTTTGGTTGGTCTCGTGTTTCGGTACATTCTATGAGTATTTCTTCTGTCTCACCGGTATTTGGGTTCTTCCACATATATCGTGCGCGGACACCCGATTCTACCTTGTTCACGTTCTGTCCGCCTGCTCCGCTTGAGCGGAAGGTGTCCCATTTTATTTCTCCTTCGTTAATCTGCACGTCAAAAGCCTCCGCTTCCGGCAGCACCGCCACTGTTGCTGCGGAGGTTTGCATGCGTCCGTTGCTTTCTGTTACGGGTACTCGTTGTACTCGGTGTACGCCTGATTCGTATTTCAGTATGCCATATACTCCTTCTCCGCTTACGGCGAAGTCTATTTCCTTGAATCCTCCCACTGCTCCTTCGCTGACGTCTGTCACGCTGACGTTCCAGCCTTTTGACTCGCAGAATCGCTTGTACATGGAGAATAGGTCGCCTGCGAACAGACACGCTTCATCGCCTCCTGTTCCGGCTCTTATTTCCATTTCTACGTTTTTGGCGTCCTCTGGGTCTTTTGGAACGAGGGCTATTTTTATTTCTTCTTCCAGTCCTGGCTGCGCTGATTCGCTTTCTGCGAGTTGTTCGCGGGCCATTTCTTTCATTTCGGGGTCGCTTTCATTTGCCAGTATGTCCTTTGCTTCTGCTATGGATTCAAGGCAACTTATATAGCGTTTGCGTAGTTTCATTATGTCTCCGAGGTCTTTGTACTCTCTTGTTAACTTAACGAAACGTTGTTGGTCTGATATTACTGACGGGTCGGTGATTAGTGTTGTCACCTCTTCGTAGCGTGCTTCCAGACCGTCAAGTTTTTGTAATATGTTGTTGTTTTCAGCCATTTGTCGCTATTTCCTTCTTGTTTTGCCAGCGTTTTTTGCCGTGTGTGGGGTGTT
>CALYTD010000027.1 GCA_945486445.1 uncultured Prevotellaceae bacterium | reverse complement strand
AACACCAGGACATCGGCAGAATCGGTCTGACTCTTGGCGTACTCCGTTGCGGAGACCATCATCATGGTGATAGGTATTCCGCCAGCCACCCACTGGTCAACGGGCTTTGATGTGTTCTTGATAGATGACATATAGCCGGTCTTACCTGCTGCAATGAGCATTGAGGCGTTGAAGCCGAGTGAATAGCAGTAGTCTGCATCAAAGTTTGACGGCGCAGCGCAACGTCCCTCGTAGCCGAAGAAGTGATGCTGTGTCGAGAACTTGCCGCTGTACAGACCGTCCTTCTTCCACTGTGCCAGTTTCTTTCCTACCATCTCAGCAAGCAACTGCTCCGTCTCGATGAGTGATACCTGTACGTTTCCGTGTGGATCGCGCTCCAATGCGAGTTGGCGTGACACTGCGATAGGCAGGCTCTTGAAGATTGCTGCATTCTCATCAGAAAGGTGTTTCAGCACGTAGTCAATCTTCTTATCATCAGCAACGAAGTCAAAGTCAGCCTGATTGGCTGCAAGCATATCGTTGAGTTCGGCTATAAGCTTCTTTATTGCAGGTATGAATTCTATGAGACCTTCTGGCACAAGCACCACTCCGTAGTTCATTCCACGTGTGGCACGGTCAGCAACTGCATCGGCAATGTATGTAACTACGTCGTCCAGAGTCTGCTCCTTTGCCTCTACTTCCTCACCTATAAGGGTGATGTTAGGGTGCGTCTGCAATGCACATTCCAATGTAACATGAGAGGCAGAGCGACCCATTAGTTTCACAAAGTGCCAATACTTCTTGGCAGAGTTACAGTCGCGCATGATATTACCTATAACCTCTGAATAAACCTTTGTAGCGGTATCAAAACCGAAAGAGGTCTCTATCTCCGAGTTTTTAAGGTCTCCGTCAATTGTCTTTGGGCAACCAATACCCTGCACATCAGCACCAATAGCCTTGTAATACTCTGCAAGTACGCAGGCATTGGTATTAGAATCGTCACCGCCTATGATGACAAGAGCCTTTATGTCAAGGGCTTTCAGTATCTCAAGGCCTTTGTCAAACTGATCCTTCTTTTCCAGTTTGGTGCGTCCAGAACCAATGATGTCAAAGCCACCAGTATTTCTATACTCGTCTATCAACTCTGCCGTCAACTCCATATAGTTGTGATCTACAAGACCACCAGGGCCAAGAATGAAACCATAGAGGCGGTTTGCAGGGTTCAATTTCTTTATTCCGTCAAAGAGACCAGATATAACATTGTGCCCGCCAGGCGCCTGACCGCCAGAGAGTATCACGCCAACATTAACGGCAACGCTCTCACTCTCGCCCTTAGTAGGTTCAAAACGTAGATACGGCATACCGTAAGTGTTGGGGAATAGTTTCTGAACTTCTTCCTGATCGGCTACTGACTGCGTGGGTTCACCCTCTATTGCTTTCAGTGCACCACGCAATGCCTTCGGCAATTTGGGCTGATAGGCAGCACGTGCAATCTGTAATGCGCTTTTTTCCATTTTCCTTTTATCTATTTAAGTTTAAGTGTGTCGCTTGTTAGTTTTATGTTGCAAAAATACAAAAAAAATAGAAAATAAACACAGAACAATACAAAATATTTAGGTTATTGCAGAAATTTGTTTAACTTTGCAATGTCAATTTGACAATTATGTTACACACACATTATTAATATTATAAAGCATAAAGAGATGAAACAGATTAAGATTTTAGCCCTTCTGTTGGGTTTTTGTGTTGCAATTTCAAGTTGTAATTCATGGAATAACATGAGCAAGACTGGTCAGGGAGCTATACTTGGCGCTGGCGGAGGTGCGGCCTTAGGCTCTATTATAGGTGCCATTGCCGGCAACACCGCTATCGGTACTGCCATCGGCACAGCCGTAGGTGCAGGCACAGGCGCTGTTATTGGCAACCGTATGGATAAGGTTAAGAAGCAGGCACAGGCACAGTTGCAGAACGCAGAGGTTGAGACCGTGAAGGATGCCAACGGTCTTGACGCTGTAAAGGTGACCTTCAGTTCCGGTATTCTCTTCGCTACTAACAAGGCAGACCTCACTACTGCCAGCAAGAACGAGTTGAATAAACTCATCGGTATCATGAAACAAAACAGCGATGTAAGCATTGATATTCAGGGTTATACTGACTCTACCGGCAATGATGCCATAAACAATCCGCTGTCAGTAAACAGAGCTCAGTCCGTGGCCAACTATCTTACAGCCAACGGTGTGCAGTATTCTCAGTTGAAGAAGGTCAACGGTTACGGTTCAAGTAATCCTGTTGCCGACAACAGTACAGAGGCAGGACGCCAGAAGAACCGCCGTGTTGAGGTTTATCTCTATGCTTCTCAGGAGATGATAAACAAGGCCCAGCAGCAGGCAAACTAAGTAATAAGTTATGGGACTGTCTGTACCTGTAATAGGAAAGATTATAAAATGGATAGTAGCGGCGTTCTTCGCCTCTACTATCCTTGCTGTTGTAGCATACAAATTCATACCTGTATGGTTCACTCCCCTTATGTTCATACGCACCGCCCAGCACGTAAGCAGCGGCGAGATGCCACGGCTACACCACCATTGGGTGCCCATAGAGGAGATTACTCCAGACATGCCCTTAGCAGTAATGGCAAGTGAGGACCAGCGTTTCCTCATACACCACGGCTTTGATTTCGATGCCATTCAGAAGGCAGTAGAACGTAACATGAAGGCAGGGAAGAAGAAGTACGGTGCCAGTACCATCAGCCAGCAGACGGCAAAGAACGTATTTCTGTGGCCAGGACGCTCATGGTTGCGCAAGGGATTGGAGATGTACTTCACCACATTGATAGAATTAGTGTGGGGAAAGGAACGTATCATGGAGGTGTATCTCAACTCAATAGAGATGGGAGACGGCATATACGGCGTTGATGCCGTAGCGGAACACCACTTCGGCAAGACGGCTTCATCACTCTCAAGGCGTGATTGTGCACTGATAGCCGCCACACTTCCCAACCCAAGGAGGTTCTCAAGCAAAGACCCTTCACAATATATGAGAAAGCGACAGAGGCAGATAGTGAAAGAAATGAAACACGTAAAGTGGACAGAGGAGAAGTAATGCAACAACAAGACTACCTTAACGAACTAAACGAATCGCAGCGAGAGGCCGTTGAATACATCAGCGGCCCCTCACTCGTTATAGCCGGTGCTGGTTCTGGAAAGACACGTGTGCTGACCTACAAAATAGCTCATTTGCTTACAAACGGGCTGAAACCGTGGGAGATAATGGCACTGACCTTCACCAACAAGGCGGCAAGGGAGATGAAAGAACGTATAGGTAACATCGTTGGGGGCGACACGGCACGCTACCTACGCATGGGAACCTTCCACTCACTCTTTGCTCGTATCCTTCGTGCCGAGGCCGCACACATAGGCTATAACAACAACTACACCATCTATGACGAGGCTGATTCAAGGGCATTGTTAAAGTCCGTGATAAAGGAACTGGGCCTTAACGACAAGGTGTACAAGCCCGCTGACATACACAGCCGTATATCATCGGCAAAGAACAGGCTCATCACCGCAGAGCAATATGCCGCTGACCCATACGTCATCAGCAGGGACAATGCTGACAAAGTGCCACAAACCGCACAGATATACGCCATCTATCAGCAACGATGCAAGGCCAGCAACGCCATGGACTTTGACGACCTGCTACTCAATACCTACCTCCTTTTCAAGGAACATGACGACATTCTGGAGGTCTATGCCAACGCGCTGCGCTTCATTCTTGTAGATGAGTATCAGGACACTAACTACGCCCAGCAGTGCATTATCATGCAACTTACCTCACGCCACCACTTCGTCTGCGTGGTAGGAGACGATGCACAGAGCATATACGGCTTCCGTGGGGCGAACATTGACAACATACTCAACTTTCAAAAGATATACACCGACGCCCGGCTCTTTAAGTTAGAGCAGAACTATCGGTCCACAAAACGCATAGTACAGGCCGCCAACAGCCTGATACACAAAAACCAATGGCAGATAGAGAAGAACGTGTTCAGCCACAACGATGAGGGTGATAAACTGCTGCTCAAGGAGTTTGCAAGTGACAGAGAGGAGGCCATGTACGTCTGCAACGACATAAAACGCAGGGTGAGACACGAGGGACTGGAATACTCTGACTGCGCCATCCTCTACCGAACAAACTACCAAAGCCGCACGTTCGAGGAACAGTTTATGAAGAACAACGTGCCTTACAGCATCTATGGAGGCATGAGTTTCTACCAGCGTAAGGAGATAAAGGACATCATAGCCTACTTCCGCCTCGTGGTTAACCATGACGATGAGGAGGCATTCCGCCGTATAATAAACTACCCCACACGCGGCATTGGCGACACAACAGTGCAAAAAGTCGCTGCTGCGGCACACTCCGTGGGCATGAGTATGTGGCAAGTCATCTGCTCACCAGCCGATGCCGGACTGGACGTCAACAAGGGAACACTGACCAAACTGGCCAACTTCCGCGCACTGATAGAGGGTTTTTCCGCACGACTGGCAACGGAAGACGCCTTTGCCATAGGTCAAAACATAGTGAAACAATCAGGCATAACACAGGAGATATATTCAAGCAACGAGCCAGAATACCGCTCACGACAGGAGAACATAGAGGAGTTCATGTCGTCAATGCAGGAGTTTGTGGAGACAGCCCGTGAAGAAGGAGAGCCTGATCGGCTGACAGACTTCCTGCATGACGTAGCACTGCTTAGCGACCGTGACACGCAGGACGATACCAACCCCAAGGTGACACTGATGACAATACACAGTTCCAAGGGGCTGGAATTCCCCATTGTATATATCGTAGGCATGGAAGAAAACATCTTTCCGAGTCCGCTATGCACCGACACACAGCGCAAGTTGGAAGAGGAACGCCGCCTGCTATACGTAGCAATAACACGTGCCGAGAAGAGTTGCACACTCACCTACGCACGCAGTCGCTACCGCTACGGAAAGATGGAGTTTGACACTCCAAGCCGTTTCATACGCGACATAGACCCCAATTTCCTCACCATTGACAGCAGCAGCGCCAGCACCTTCAGGCAGATGACAGGCAACAGCAGGCAATCACTATTCGGTTCAATGCCAGAATACGGGCAACGAACCAACTACAACACGCAACGACAAAGCAACCTGCGCAGCCTGAACGCCGCAATAAAAGAAGCCCCACACCGTGTAACAACACCACCATCACCCTCACCGCAAATATCAACAGCAGGAGCAGGAGGAAACATAACAGTGGGTACCAGCGTGCTACACGAACGCTTTGGCAAAGGAATAGTGCGCAAGATAGAGGGCAATGGCGAAAGCACAAAAGCCACGGTGGAGTTTGAAAACGCAGGAACAAAACAACTGTTGCTGAAATTTGCAAGACTGAAAGTACAGGCATAACACCAACAAAAACAGCCAACCGCAACACCACGTCAAACGGCAACGCCCGCAAAGAGGTGCAAATCACCATGTAAACAGGTGCTGATTACAACACGAACAGCACCTGATTACACAGTGATTTGCACCTTTTTACTCTCCAACAGGTTATTACAAACGATGAAGACCGCTATCGGCGGAATAACGACTGATTGACGTCAACACCATTCCCTAGAACAAACAGCAACAACGGGCGGCATAAACAACCTACCCACATATAGTTAACACCATCACAACACGAAAACAACAGAAATGTAATGCTGCGACAGGAAATACCCACTTGTAAGTATTGCCCACGTCATAAGAAATAGGTAACTTTGCGCCAGAAAACCAATATAACAAGACTGTGGCAATGAAAAAGATGAAACTATATGAACCCAACGACCAGATGCTGGCACTGATACGCGACAACTACAACGTGTTACAGAGCCTCAGCGCCTTTGGCATAGGCATGGGGTTTGGCACAAAGACCGTAAAGGAAGTGTGCGAAGCCGACGGCGTGGACACCTTCACCTTCCTCGTGATTGTCAACCTCACCATAAACGGTTATCACTCCCAAAGCGATATACACCACCTCGACATACACACCCTGCTGCGTTACCTGCGTGCCTCACACCAATACTACATAGACTTCCAACTGCCCTTCCTGCGCAAAGAACTGGTAGAGGCACTGGCAGAGGGCGACAGGCTCGGCAAACTGATAATAAAAATGTTTGACGAGTATGCCCGTTTCATCACCCACCACATGAAATTTGAGGAACAAACACTGTTCCCATACGTGGAAGGACTGCTCAACGGCGAGAAAAAAGCAGGCTACGACATAGAGACTTTCTCCAAACATCACGACCAAACAAGCGAGAAACTCAAAGAACTGAAAAGCGTAATAATAAAGTATCTGCCCTCAGACCCGAAGTTAGGAAACCTCCTTACCGCCACACTCTATGACCTGTACAACCTTGAAGAGTGGCTCGCTCTGCACGCAAACGTAGAAGAGGCCATCTTCATTCCAGCCATTCAGGAATTAGAGAAAGCCCACAACGAGAGCAACCCCGTCCCTACCCTATCATCACTTATCAACACATCGGCAGACAACGGCGAAGCACTGTCAGAGAGAGAGAAAGACGTTGTAGTAGGAGTAGTGCAGGGATTGACAAACAAAGAAATAGCAGACAAACTATTCATTGCCCCCAACACCGTCATAACCCACCGCCGCAACATTGCCCGCAAGTTACAGATACACTCCATAGCCGGCCTCACCATCTATGCCATCGTCAACAAACTGGTGGAACTGGAATAGCGGAATAGACGGCAGAAAACAACATCATTGGATATAGAATACCCCAGTATTACCTGCTGACAAAACGCATTTTCTGCCCAAAGTAATTCCCCGTCAGTATTCTGTTGGATATATTTCTTGCCTCATCTGTCAGTTCACACTTGTAATTCTGACGGAAAATACTGTGTCCGAAACCCCGGAAATCGGACCTGAGCCCAAACAAGTCCATTAAACTCGGGTATATATCTATTTGCAGAATCTCACCATTGTAAGCACTATCAACATCTATTCCTGCGTTTATTATATAGATAGGCACCTTCGAATGGTTGATTTCTTCTTCCCGAATATTGAGAAGTTCTGCGTGAGCTTGATGGTCTGAGGTTATTATAAATACGGTATTGTTGTATTCCCCAGACGCTTTCATGTCATTTATGTAACGTTCTATCTGCATATCTGTATAGCGGCAGTATTTCAGATAGTTCTTGTATTCGTTGGAATATTTGGCAGGAAACACAAGGTCTTTATGCTCTGGAAACTTGTAACCTTTGTATGGAGCGTGCATGGAAACTGTCAGTATCGTATGAAAGAATGGCTCTTTCATATGCTTTTGTTTGTCTGATGCGACAGAAAACACAATAGAATCATCCACCCAAACATCTTTTTCGCTTTGCAGAGCAGAGTAAGTAGTATCTATACCATACTTTATGTTAGCTTCTTCCTGATGCCAAAATGATAATTTTGTGGGTATTGTCATATATGTAGAATAGCCTTTTTGCTCGTGCAGAAGGCGTGGAAGCCCTACAATATCATCACGAATTACGCTCATGACGGCCATTCCTTTGGACATAGGAATTAAGCCGGCGAAGTATATAACCTGCGCATCACTTGACTCGCCGGTAGTGATACAAGGTGTCATCTGCCCGTTATAATATCCCCCACTATGCTTGATTGCATTCAGATATGGTGTTATTTCCTTTCCATTAACCTTCAAATCTGATACTACCGAAAGGTATGATTCCACAATAATAAACACTATATTGGGACGCCCTACGACAGTTGTTCCGGCATACTGGGCACCACGTTCCCTTTTTATCTTGGCTAGATAGTTGTCTATTTGCTTTATTTCGTCGTCATCTAAAGCCTTATATCCTGTACCTATCAGTACATCACATACCACCTGTGTCCTTATAATTCCACTTTCTACAACCGTCGAACTGGGATTAAACCTGTAAGAGTTTTGAAAATATGAGCCAATATGTCTATCATAAAAAGAAGCAAAGTCTGTGATATATCCATCTTTTACATCATGCCAAACCTTGTTACAACTAATTGTGAGCAGCAATAATATCAATATCACAACATTCACACGCGCCTTGCGCCACGTCCTAACCATGAGACACCAGACGAATAATGATGTTGTGAACACAAGTAACAGGTCTGTCCATCTGAAAGCCTCTTGCACATAACCAAACCACCATGTCCCACTGAAATTGGTAGTTTCTGAAAATACACAAAACGAGAAATAGGTATGAAAGAATCTTGAATATATGATATTAGCCAAGACAAAATAAACGAGGAAGATGTAGGAGAAGATATAGGTTAGTTTTCTCCGCCTCCATGTCAGCAGTGAAAAGAACAGCGTCGTTAACAGAACGTCAAAGTAAACAAAGTTACATGGTTCCTTAAAACTTATATCAGTGTTCTGAAAATCATCTGTAAGAACCACATAGTGCATATATAATAAGTTCATGCACATTAATAAAAAGAGTACACAGGATATTCCATATTTCCTAAGAATAGCCATAATGCGCATTGTTATTCTATTGTATCTGTTTGCAGGCATTCAACTAAAATATTTTATGTTTTAACTTTATCGGGTTAATAAATGTTTCATAAAGAATTAGGTTGCAAAGATAATAACTTTTCTTCAGAAAACCATTATTTATGATAATTTTTTTTATTTAAGTCTATAAAACAGCATAGTTAATAGGTACTTGTTAGTCATACTCCTCCTTTTTTAAGCATATTAGGGGTATGCCTGATTACCTTGCCGAAAGAAAACCGAGACAAGACCATTGCAATCAGCACCTGATTACATTGTAAAAGAGGCTTGATTACACGGTGATTAGGTGCTGATTGCAGTGTAATCAGCACCCTTTTACAATTAAGGTGATTGTGTCCTGTGAAAAGACAACGGCATTATATGGCATAAAAGCATAGCGTATTAAATACAAATCAGCCATCGGGAAGGTCGTTTCCGATGGCTGATTCCATATAGTTATGTTATGTATAATCGCAGGATTACTCCCACTCTATCGTTGCTGGTGGCTTTGACGAGATGTCATAGCAAACGCGATTGACACCTTTCACCTTGTTGATGATCTCATTGGAAACCTTCGCCAA
>CALYTD010000026.1 GCA_945486445.1 uncultured Prevotellaceae bacterium | reverse complement strand
TCTTCGACGCTAAGGCTGGTATCGCTCTCACCGACACATTCGTTAAGGTTGTGTCTTGGTATGACAACGAGATCGGTTACTCTAACAAGGTTCTCGAGCTCATCGCACACATGAAGAAGGTTAACGGTTAATCCATTACACTTCTTAAAAACTATATAAGAGGGTATGTCAGGTATCTTGACATATCCTCTTTTTCGTACTTCTTGCCATAGACAAGCCGCAGTATCACGTACCTTATGCTGTCAGACGGTAAAACCTTTTGACGCTCAAAAAAGGGAAGAGAATTCCCTGCATATTTCCAATCAACTACTAATTACCATGTAATCAGACGCTAATTACCATGCAATCAGCACCATTTTACTGACCAATCAGCACCCGTTTACAATGTAATCATTGCATGATTGTAATGCAGACGTTTTCTACTTACCCTGTTATATGTCATAATAAGGGCCAGTTTCTCTCATTTTGCCTACGCTTTCCCGCTCTGCTTTTGAGGACAAAAAGCGTTTTTGTGCGTCTTTCAATATAAAAGAAACATACGTATGAAGATATTTGGATATACACTGCTCCTGCTCTTTGTGGGCGTTATTGGCGCAGATGCAGGTTCTGTTAATACGGAACGTAAGTACCTGAGTGGTCACGGTTGTGACGACATGGTTAACTGGGACTTCCATTGCAGTGATGGCATGAACAGCGGTCGATGGACCACTATTGGTGTTCCCTCATGCTGGGAGTTGCAGGGGTTTGGCACATATCAGTACGGTATGCGTTTTTATGGCAAGCCTAATCCTGAGGGTATAGCCAACGAGGTGGGTCAATACAAATACCGTTTCCAGTTGCCAGAGGACTGGCGTGACAGCCAGATAGAACTCGTTTTTGAGGCGGTGATGACTGACGCAGATGTTACCATAAACGGCAGGAAGGCCGGCTCAGGCAAACATCAGGGGGGATTCTATCGCTTTTCCTTTGATGTGAGTGACCGTATATACTTCGGCAAGAAACAGAATCTCCTTGAGGTAAAGGTTAGTAAGGAGAGTGCCAATACCCAGGTTAATATGGCGGAGCGAAGGGCTGATTACTGGAACTTTGGCGGTATTATACGTCCTGTGTTCGTACAGCGCAAGCCTGCGCGCAACATTGCACGTGTGGCTATTGATGCAGGTATGACGGGTCGTTTCATGGCGCAGTGCTTCCTGAATCGTGCTATGGACGGCAGTCACGTTAAGGTAGAGATAACAGACGTTGCAGGTAAGAGGGTAGCAACGTCTGTTTCACCCGTCAGGGGTGACATGGCAGAGATAGATTGCACGGTTGCTAACCCGAAACTGTGGACGGCAGAGACGCCAGAGATGTATGAGGCGACCTTCACACTCACAGACACAAAGGGGCAGACGCTGCACTGCGAGAGACAGAAATTCGGTTTCCGTACCATAGAGTATCGTGAGGGAGACGGTGTGTATATCAATGGAAGTAAGGTAATATTCAAGGGGGTTAACCGACATTCTTTCAGGCCAGAGAGCGGCAGGACACTGTCAAAGGAAAAGAATATAGAAGATGTGAAGCTCATAAAGTCTATGAACATGAACGCCGTGAGGCTGTCACATTACCCTGCTGACCCAGAGTTCCTTGATGCCTGTGACTCACTGGGCCTGTATGTAGAAAATGAACTGAGTGGCTGGCACTGGGCACATGAGACTGTTGTCGGACAGCAATTGGTGAAGGAGATGGTTACACGAGATGTGAACCACCCGTCAGTCATATTCTGGAGCAACGGCAACGAGGGCGGTTTCAACTATGAGTTGGAACCAGAGTTTGCACGATGGGACCCTCAGCACCGTGTGGTACTCTATCCCTGGGCTAATCGCAACGGCTTTGAGACGAAACATTACCGTTCGTGGGGCGAGACACAGGAGTATATGCGACAGAAAGAAATCTTCATGCCTACGGAGTTCCTGCATGGGCTATATGATGGCGGACACGGTGCCGGACTGAAAGATTATTGGGACATGATGATGTCCAACCCACGCTGTTCGGGCGGTTTCCTGTGGGATTTGGCCGATGAGGGAGTAGTGAGAACCGATAAGGACGGCATTATAGACTGCATGGGTAACTTTGGAGCAGACGGAATAGTAGGACCACACTTTGAGCGTGAAGGCTCATACTACACCATAAAGCAGGTATGGAGCCCAGTGGAAATAGAATATATCGAAGGGAAACTAAAAGTAAAAAATCATTATGATTTCTTGAATCTGAACACCGTTCGGCTGTCGTGCACATATCTTGAAATGCCAAGGCCTGGCAACGGTGGTGGCTCAAAGACGCTGTTACAGAAGGAACTACGGCCACAGGGTGAGCCCGGTAGCGAGATGACATTGCAACTGCCAGCCCCTCCCGCAGGTAGCGATGCCTTGCAGGTAACGGCCTATGACAGTAAGGGAGAGGAGATATTCACGTGGTGTTTCCCCTTGGCAGAACCCACCGTTGCCGAGAAAATGGAGGATGACAAGGCTGTGATTGTATCGGAGACAGCAGAAAGCCTCACCGTAAACTCTGCCGGACGAGAATACAATTTCTCCAAGAATACAGGGCAGTTGACAGCCGTGAAGATAGATAGCCGTGGCATTTCTCTCTCTGGCGGACCGCGATTCGTGGCAGCCAGACGCAGTGACCGCTCCTATGACCAGTTCTATAACCATGATGATAAGGACGCAGAGAAGAGAAAGACGCAATACTCCCTATATGCTGACCAAGGCAAATTCAGTGGATTCAGCGTGGAGAATGGTACGCTGACGGCAACATACAAACATGGTTCTTTGGACAAGGTGACGTGGAATTTCTTGTCTGACGGTAGGGTGACGATAGTTGCTCACTACCATTTCGGGGGTGTAGTGGACCTTATGGGCATCGCTTTTGACTACCCAGAGACGCTGATGAAGAGGAAATGTTGGGTTGGTAACGGCCCGTATCGCGTGTGGCAGAACCGACAGCAAGGCCCGCAGTATGGCTATTGGCATAATGATTACAATGACCCTATACCGGGAGAGTCATGGGATTACCCAGAGTTCAAAGGATATTTTGCCGATGTTGACTGGATGCGTTTGGAGACAGAAGAAGGCAGTATATGCCTGTGGAACGGAGAAAGAAGCAACTATGTTGGTGTGTATCAGCCGCGTGACGGCAGAGACCATATACTTTACGAACTGCCGCAGACGGGTATTGCCGTATTGAAGGTAATACCAGCAGTGCGTAACAAGGTGAACACCACAGACCTCAACGGACCGTCGGCGCAGCCTAAGTGGATGACGGGGAAGCAGGAAGCAATAAACCTCACACTGAAATTTGAATGAGAAAGGCATATATTATAACAATCATGGCGGTGCTGTCAGTCCTTACATTAAAAGGGGCAGACAGCACCCGTCCGTTCACTTTCTGGTATTGGATGTACGGAGCAGTGAGCAAGGAAGGAATACAGGCAGACCTTGTGGGTATGAAAAATGTGGGACTTGGAGGCTGTTACCTTATGCCCATACGCGGAACAGAAGACCGTCCGGACTATGAGGGTAAGGCACAGCAGTTGTCTCCTGACTTCTGGGATATGGTTGACTATGCCTTCTCGCAGGCTGACTCGTTAGGTTTGGAGATAGGTATCCATATATGTGACGGCTTTGCACTTGCTGGTCATCCGTCAATAGCACCAGAGGAGTCAATGCAAAAGGTGGTATGGACTGACACGGTGGTTATGGCAAAGGACATAAAGGGAGCCAGCCTGCGTCGCCCACAGGCCGTGGAAGGATATTATGAGGATATAGCGTGTTACGCTGTGGCGGTGAAACAGGCTGCGCCGTTTGAGTATCACGTTGGCGAATGGCGTACACGTGAGGCAGATAGCAGGCAGTGTGACTTGGGCAGTGTGCAGACAATTCGCTCGGTACGAATAATCCCTTCCGGCAACAATATCCAGTCACAGCGCATACGTATCATGTCGTCTGATGACGGAAAGACTTTCAAAACGGTGAGACACCTAAGGCCATGTCGGCAGGGATGGCAGAGCAGTGGACCAGCATTTACCTATTCCTTACCCAAGACAACGGCACGCTACATACGCCTTGAATGGTCACCAGAGGGAACGGAACCTGGTGCGGAAGACCTCGATGCAGCGAAATGGACACCGACGTTGAAGGTAAAAGACATAGTATTGTCCTCAGAAGCGAGGATAGAGCAATGGGAAGGCAAGACAGGGTTATCATGGAGAGTGGGGGAGGAAACCCCTGATGATGCTATAAGTGAGGCTGACTGCCTTACCATGGACGATATGATACAGTTGCGATTGGAAGGCGACAAGGTAGTGTCAGCAGTACCTGGGGGTGTTGGATTGTATAGGATATATCGCTTTGGACATACTTCCACAGGACAGAAAAACGCCACAGCAGGCGGTGGAAAAGGACTGGAGATAGACAAGTTCAACGCTCTTGCGGTGGAAAAACTATTTGATAACTGGTATCGTAGGTTCATTGAACGCCCCAATTCCTCCGTGGTGAAGTATCTGCATGTGGACTCGTGGGAGTGTGGCACGCAGAATTGGGGACATGACTTTGCCAGTGAATTCAAACGCAGAAGGGGCTATGACCTCGTTCCATATATATTACTCTATGCTGGAGTGCCAATAGAGAGCAGAGAGAAAAGTGAGAAGGTGCTCAGGGACATACGTTACACTGTGAACGAACTTGTGCATGATGTGTTCTTTACAAAGATAACCCAGTTGGCGCATCAGTATGGTAGGCAGGTGTCGGAGGAAAGCATAGCCCCGACGTTTGTGGCTGACGGAATAGAACATTATAAGATGTCAGATCTGCCGATGGGTGAGTTCTGGCTAAATTCACCTACTCATGACAAGCCCAACGATATGCTTGACGCTATATCAGGTGGGCATATATATGGGAAAAATGTTATTCAGGCAGAGGGATTTACAGAGGTACGAGGGGTGTGGAACGAGACTCCGGCGATGCTGAAACCCCTCTTGGACCGCCAGTTCGCATGGGGTATGAACAGACTGTTCTTTCATGTTAATGTACATAACCCATGGTTGAACCGCAGACCAGGTATGACATTGGACGGCATAGGGCTGTTCTTTCAGCGTGACAATACTTGGTATGGAGAGGCTGGGGCATTTGTTGACTACGTGAACAGATGTCAGAAGAAACTCCAATGGGGTAGGCCGGTAGTGGACGTGGCGGTCTTTACGGGAGAAGAGATGCCGTGCCGCGCACTTACACCAGACCGGGTGGTGGACCTGTTGCCAGGTATTTTCGGACAGGACAGGGTAGAGTCAGAACGTCGTAGGCTTGCCAATATAGGACAACCTATGACGGAAAGTCCGGTAGGCGTGAGACATTCAGCTGGGATACTTGATTTGAAAGACTGGACGAACGCCATGCATGGCTACCAATATGACTCAATGAATCGTGATGCTTTGCTCAATGTCGCTAAGATAGACAGTGGTTGTCTTGTTATGCCGGGGAACATAAGATACAGGGTTATAGTGCTTCCAGGAGTTACAAAGATGAATCCTTCTTTCAAAGGTTATTCACAAGAGGTAGAGAATTTTATCAACAGATGCAGGAAGGCAGGTGTGGTGATTGTTGACAAACCATACACCAAGAGTGATTTTTCGGAGTATGGACTGGCACCAGATGCTGTATTGCCTGACGGCATTGCCTACACTCATCGGTATGACAGCAGTGAGGGAGACATATATTTCTTGTCTAATCAAACTGATGAGGAGCGTAGTTTTAATGCAGTTTTCCGCTGTGCCAGGAATGGCGAGGTGGCTATATATGACCCAGTTAATGATTGCCGCTTTATGCCATGCAATGCATCTGTAAAAGGCGGAAGAACAGAAGTATCTGTAACATTGCCCGCATACGGGTCCGTGTTTGTGGAGATTCTTTCGTCAAAGAGAGATAAAGAACTTGCGAAGCGTCCCAAATTGGAAAGCAAGGAGGTAGAGGTGAAAGAGTGGAATGTGGAGTTGGAGACAACAGGAAAGAACATTAGGATTGACAGTCTGTATGATCTTTCAAAAAGTGAGATACCAGAGGTGAAGTATTACAGTGGCAAAATGGTGTATTCATCAGAGTTCAGAATTACGTGTAAGAATACGAAACGTATGTTGCTGAACCTCGGTAAGGTCAATGACATCGCTCATGTATATGTCAACGATGTGGATTGTGGTACAGCATGGACGCCACCATACGAGGTGGATATTACGCGCGCAGTGAGACGAGGAAAAAATAAATTGCGTATAGTATTGGTAAACACATGGCGTAACGCATTGCTTGGGGCAGAGACAGGCAATCCTCCTTTTGAGGGAATATGGACTAACGCCAAATATCGTATGAAAGAAAAAACTCTGTTACCATCAGGACTGTTAGGACCGTTGAGCATTAAGGAGTAGATAGGTAGTATGCTGGTTTAGATGTTTGTTGTTAGTTTTCTATTGCTTAAAGGTGAAAGAATGAGATGATAATAACTTAACTACCAGACAACATAACGACCGAAAAGTATAACAATACAAGACACTGAATCCACCAATCAATGAAATAAGAACAAATGATAAACAGAAGTATAATGAGCGCATTGATGTTACTTTTAACTACATGCGCATATTCAAAAGTTACTTTACCAGCCATATTTGGCAGTAATATGGTATTGCAGCAGCAGGCAGAGTGTAACTTATGGGGTACTGCAAATGCAGGAAAAGAAGTGAAGGTCAGCACGTCATGGGACCGACATATATATAAGGTAAACGCAGACAGTAACGGTAGATGGGAATTGAAGGTAAATACTCCGGCAGGTGGCGGCCCATATAGTATAACGTTCAATGATGGAACAGAGACACGTCTTGACAATATACTTATAGGAGAGGTATGGCTGTGCAGTGGACAATCAAATATGGAAATGCCAATGAAGGGCTTTAAGGCACAGCCAGTAGAAGGTGCAGTAGAAGAGTTGATGCAGGCTTTTGACAGTTCTCTACGACTTTTTACCGTGAAGCGAAATGCAACACTGCATACAGTGGATACGCTATCAGGGCAGTGGCAAGAGGCAGAACCAGCGACAGTACGCAACTTTAGTGCCACCGCATATTACTTTGGTAAACAGTTGCGCAGGGCTCTGAATGTCCCCGTAGGCCTTGTTGTCACTGCATGGGGAGGCAGTGCGTGTGAGGCTTGGATGCAGAGCGATTGGCTAAGAGCCTTTCCAACAGTAAAACAGCAGATAACATCGTCAGACGTTAAGTCCTTACAGCAACGCTGTCCCACAGCACTTTATAATGCTATGCTTAATCCTTTAATAGGTTTTACTATCCGTGGTGCTATATGGTATCAAGGAGAAGACAACGTGAACAGAAGCGGTAACTATGCAGAACTCTTCTCAACAATGATAAGAGGATGGCGTAAAGAATGGAAACAGGGCGAATTCCCCTTCTACTATTGCCAGATAGCTCCATACGATTACAGTCTCATTGGGTGGAACTATAACAGTGCCTTGCTGCGTGAACAACAGATGAAGGTAGAGAAATTATTGCACGGTGTACGCATGGCTGTGCTGATGGATGTTGGTTTACAATATGGCATACACCCACGAATGAAACGAGAGGCCGGGCAGCGCTTGGCACTCTTAGCATTGAGTAATACGTATAACATAAAGGGATTGCCAGACTTTGCCACCTTTAGCAACGTAGAATACAAGAGTGATACTGCCATAGTTTCCTTCGACCGTAGTAAGGAGTGGGTTTATTTCAATGATGGTCCAGAAAGCAAACTGTTTGAAGTCGCAGGGGAGGACCGCGTGTTTCACCCTGCAAAAGCGTGGGTGAGCCGCAATAAGGTTTATGTTAAGAGTGATAATGTGAAAAGTCCTGTGGCTGTAAGATATGCATTTACGGATTGGGTTAAGGGTGATTTGATGCACGATGGATTGCCTGTAAGCTCGTTTAGAACAGATGATTGGTAATTATGAGACAGACAATTCTTTTACTTTTTGTCTTCTGCTACAGCCTGTTGTGTGCCAGACAGGAGACCTCTGTGGCAGGTTTCTTCCCGATAGAGAACCAGGGAAGGAAGGTTTGGAACTTCAATTCTGGGTGGGTTTTTCACTTGGGAGATGTGGAGAATATTGGCAGTAAGTCAGTGGAAGATGCTGGTTGGGAGTCTGTTTCCCTTCCGCATTCGGTGAAGTTAGTACCCGCAGAAGCCAGTGGTGGGCGCAATTATCAGGGTGTTGCGTGGTATCGCAAAAGGTTTGTGGTGCCATCTGATTATGCAGAGATACATTTTGAGGGTATAATGGGTAAGCAGGAGTTTTACCTTAACGGGCAACTCGTGCAGCAAAATTATGGTGGTTATCTGCCTATCACTGTGAGTCTCGATAGGTTTCATAAAGGAGATACATGTGTGATAGATGTAAAGGCAGACAACTCTGACGACAAATCCTTTCCTCCTGGCAAGCCACAATATGCTCTTGACTTCTGTTATCATGGTGGAATATACCGTGATGCATGGCTTATTGCAAAGGGCGAGGCATATATTACCGATGCCGTGCAGAAGGAGAAGACAGCTGGTGGAGGCATATTCGTACATTGCTCAAATATATCTCATAAGTCAGCAGATGTCTATATAGATGTTGATATTGAAAGGCGTAATACCAAAGGGCGTCCTGTTACTTATGTACTTGAGAACACACTTCTTGATGCTGACGATGTTGTTGTCAGCAAAAAGCGTAGCAGTGTGACCTTATCCGCTGGTGCTTCCAATACAGTCAGCCAGAGGATAAAGGTAAATTCCCCACATTTATGGTCTCCAGAGTCACCTTATCTGTATAAGGTCGTAACACGAATATTAAAGGATAACAAGACTGTTGATGGTGGTATGACAAAGGTAGGCATACGCTCTTTCGCCTTCCGAGGGAAAGAAGGCTTTTGGCTTAACGGTAGTCGTTACCGCCAGTTCGTTGGAGCTAACCGTCATCAGGACTTTGCTTACGTTGGCAATGCCGTCCCTAACTCTCAGCAATGGCGTGATGTGCTACGGTTAAAGCAATGTGGTTTCAATATAATACGTACTGCTCATTACCCGCAGGACCCTTCCTTTATGGATGCCTGTGATGAACTGGGCATATTTATTATTGTTGCAACACCTGGTTGGCAATACTGGAACAAGAATCAGAAGGTCTTTGAGGAACGGGTGTTGCAAAATACACGCTCCATTATTCGTCGCGACCGCAACCATCCTTCGGTGCTGATGTGGGAGCCGATACTCAACGAGACGCGTTTCCCTGAGGACTTTGCCTTGAAGTCCTTGCAGATTACTAAGGACGAATATCCTTATCCTTACCGCCCAGTAGCCGTTGCTGATGAACATTCTGCGGGTGTAAGG
>CALYTD010000025.1 GCA_945486445.1 uncultured Prevotellaceae bacterium | reverse complement strand
AGGTTGGGAGAAAGTGTTACAGATAACGCCAGAGTACGTAGGCGCAAGACTGCAACTTATCAACCTGCTGTGGCGTGACTCGATAGACGAAAAAGTGATACGCGAATGCCAGAAGGCGGTGGAATACGTGCCGGATGAGCCCTTGCTCTACTATCATCTCGGCGTGGCGCAGTACATAAACAAGCATTATGATGACGCCATCGCAACGCTGAAACGCGGCGCAGGCAACATAACGAAGAGCACAAAGGCAGAGACGGCGGCAGACATATACGCCGTTCTCGGTGACATACTGCACAAGCAAAACCGCGTTCAGGAATCATACGCGGCGTATGACAGTTGCCTTATGCACAACCCGGACAACGTGATGTGCCTCAATAACTACGCTTATTTCCTCTCACTTGAAGCAAAAGACCTCAAGAAAGCAGAGAAAATGAGTTACCGTTCAATAACGGCAGAACCCAACAACAGCACATATCTCGACACGTACGCATGGATATTATACCAGCAAGGACGCTATGAAGAGGCGCGGATATACATAGAACAAGCACTGAAAAACGCCGTCGAGAACGTCAGTGGAGACACCATAGCCGTGACAGACGTAGAGGATATACAGGAAGGCGACACCATAGTAACCCTTCAAGCAGACATACTGGAACACGCAGGAGACATATATTACAGGCTGAACGAAAAGGGAAAAGCACTGGAAATGTGGCAGAAAGCACTGGAAAACAAACCAGAAAACGAGGCAACACTGCGCAGAAAAATAAAGAAACAGAAACTGTAAACACACCAAAACCACAATGAAACAAACACTATTGGCAATCATAGCCACCATAATACTGGCCTCATGCGGTTCCAGCAAGGCACTGCAAGGAGAGAAAACAGACACCACAACACAAGGAAAAACATCGCAGGCAGGACAGAAGAGCATAGACTTCCTGCGGCAGATAACTGACAATGCCGTATATAGCAAGAACATAGTCTCGCCCATAGACTTCTCTCTCTCCGCCGGAGGAAGGGACATCAGCGTGAGCGGAAAGTTGCAAATGCGCAGGGATGAGGTGATACGCATAACGCTAACACCATTCGGTCTCATGGAGGCGGGGCGCATAGAGTTCGCCCCTGACTACGTGCTTGTGGTAGATAGAATAAACAAACAGTACATCAAAGCAACCTACAAGGATGTTGACTTCCTGCGAAACAGCGGCTTAGACTTTTACACTCTCCAGGCACTTTTCTGGAATGAACTGTTCATTCCGCGCAAGAACATGGTGTCAGATGGCGACCTTTCTGCCTTTACCGTTGACATGCAGGCGCAGAAAGAACGCCCCGTCACACTGCGAAACGGCAATCTCGACTTCCTGTGGAACACTGATGTGGAGCGCAGGCAGATAACGAACACAGGGATAACATACCGCAAAGGCACCGCGCAAGAGTCTGCCGTGTCGTTCGTCTATGCCTCTTTCGTACCGGTAGGAACAAAGAAATTCCCCTCAAAAGAGACGCTGACGTTCAACTCCAACGCCGCGGGAACAGGCAGAATAGTGCTTGACATGGAGTTGAACCGCATCTCTAACGACGACAAATGGGACCCGAAAACCACCGTGTCAACCAGATATACGCAGGTGTCCGCGCAGGAAGTGCTGACCAAACTGTTAGGACAGTAAACGGGAAAGACAGCCACCTGCAAGATAATACCGTTACTCACAATGAACAGAATACTCCTGATAACTCTCTCGTTGCTGCTGTGTCTCACGCCGTGTGGGGCGCAGCAAAAGCGTAATACAGCCAAAAAGACAACCACAACACGTGCCGTCTCCAAGAAAAAAGCCACTGCCCGGAAGGCTAAAACAACCCAAAAGCCATCCAAGACGAAGCGGAGCACAGTGCGGCAGAAGCCCACAACCGGCACTACTTCCATCTCTGGACTGCGCAACGAGCAGGCACGCATCAAGCAAAACATACGCAAACAGGAGCAGGCATTGCGTGCAAACAAGGCGCAGGTGCGGCAGAAACTGAAAGATCTGGAACGCATCAACGGCGACATGACACGCCGCCAACGCTCCATTGACTCCATAAACAACGACCTGCACCGCCTTGATGACAACATCGGTTTGCTCTCCTCGCAACTCGATAACCTGCAAAAACAACTGGAAGAACGTAAGGCGAGTTATGTTAAGTCAATGCGATACATGGCCAAACAGCGCAGCATACAGAGTCAACTGATGTTCATCTTCTCCGCCAGAAGCTTCACAGAAACATACCGCAGGATGCGTTTCGTGAGGCAATATGCCGCATATCAGCGCACGCAAGGTAAGGCTGTGCAGGAGAAACAACAGCAGATAGAAGAGAAACGGCAGCAACTCCATGAGGCAAGAGGGCAGAAGTCCACCATGCTCAGCAAGGGACACCGTGAGCATGAGGCTCTCGCGCAACAGAAAAGTGAGCAACAAAAGATTGTGACATCGCTGCAAAAGCAGCAGAAAACCATAGCCGCGGTACTGGAAGAGCAAAAGAAAAAGGATGCCGCCATCAACGCACAGATAGACAAACTCATTGCAGAAGAAATAGAAAGAGCCCGCCAGCGCGCCATAGCCGAGGCTAAACGAAAGGCCGAAGAGGCCGCCGCCGCAAAGAAAAGGGCGGAGGAACTCGCCAGAAGAAAGGCCGAGGCGGAGGCTAAGGCACGTGAGAACGCACGCCGCATAGCCGAAGCCAAGGCGGCAGAAGAGCGTGCCAAGGCTGCTGCAAGGGCAGAGGCACGCAACAAAGCGGAAAAGGCCAGGGCGGAACAAAGGGCGCGTGAGGCCGAGGCAGCGCGTATAGCGGCAGAGAGAAAGGCCGAGGCCGACAGGGAAAGGGCCGACAGAACCATTGCCGAGGCGAAGAAAGAGTCGGACAATGCGGTCAACTTCTCAAGCGTGGATCGTGCCCTCAGCGGCAAGTTCGAGAACAACCGTGGTCGTCTGCCGTCGCCATTGGCAGGAGGACGCATAGTCAGTCACTTCGGCCAGCACGGCGTGGAAGGCCTGCCGGGGGTAGTGCTTGACAACAAAGGAATAAACATTCTCGGTGCGAGAGGCGCCTCCGTGTGCGCCATATACGACGGAGAAGTCTCGGCAGTGTTTAACGCCGGCGGCAGTTGGGGCGTGCTTGTGCGCCACGGAAGGTACATCTCCGTCTATTGCAACCTGTCCTCCGTCAGTGTCTCCAAGGGTCAGAAGGTCTCCACAAGGCAGGCTCTCGGCACGGTAGGACGCGACAATATCCTGCAATTCCAGCTCCGTCAGGAGCGTGCCAAACTCAATCCTGAGAGGTGGCTCGCCATGTAAAGCGGGGGCAGGAAGTGCTGATAACGGTGTTGACAATATTGTTTTGTGCTGTGTGGCGCGGCAAACCGGAGGCGGGAATGCCCTGACAAAACAACGGGACAGCGGCAGATGGCTGTCCCGTTGTTACGTGATAAGGATGCGGGAGCCATGCCCTCGCGTCCCTTTTTTATAGCAGTTCCGGCAGTTCAAAGAGCCTCATGCTGTTTGAACCCTTTATTAATATGTAGTGACCAGTCACGGGATGCTGCGCAATCTCTTCCTTTACAGCCGCCACATCGGGGAATTTGCGGTATGGGCACGGTGTGTTCCCGAACTCACTGCCTACCAGCCACACGTTCTCGAAACCCTCTTCTTGCAGGTATTCCGCCACTTTGCGGTGTTCGCCGGCACTCGCTTCGCCCAGTTCCCCCATGTCTCCGAGTATCAACATCTTGGGTTTCACGTCCATAATGGCGAAGTTATGCAGCGCGGCAGCCATGGAAGTGGGGTTGGCGTTGTACGTGTCAACAATCAGGCTGTTATTCTTTGTCACCGTCAGTTGTGAGCGGTTGTTGCTTGGTATGTAGCCTTCCAGTGCCTCATCCACCTGCTCCGGCGTTACGCCGAAGTACAATCCTATCGTTGCGGCAGCCAGCATGTTATATATATTGTATGCTCCCACGAGATGGGTATGCACCTCGTGCTCCGTGCCCTCTGCCTTCCAGCGGAAGTGAAGGAACGGTGCGCAGTCCACTATCTCGCCCTTTACCGCCACGTTCTCTGCCTGGTTCTCCACTGAGTACTTCACAAGCGTGAGGCCATCGGCTATCTTTGCCAGGTGAATGTTGTCCGCGTCAATGAACACCCGGCTGCCACTGCACTGCCGCAGTTTGTCATACAGTTCGCCCTTTGTCCTCACCACGCCCTCAAAAGAGCCGAAGCCTTGCAGGTGGGCCATGCCAACGTTGGTGATAATGCCATAGTCCGGCTCCACTATATCCACCAGTGTCTTGATGTCGCCGGGGTGACTTGCCCCCATTTCCACCACTGCCATCTCGTCCTCCGCGGTGAGACGCAGCAGGGTTTTGGGCACTCCGATGTCGTTGTTGAAGTTGCCCTGCGTGTATAGCACCCTGTATTTCTTTCCCAGCACGGCGGCTATGAGTTCCTTGGTGGTGGTCTTTCCGTTTGTTCCCGTCACTCCTATGACGCGCGTTCCCAGCGTGCGGCGGTGCTCACGCGCCAGTTGCTGGAAGGCTGCCAGCACGTCGGGCACCACTATGTAGCGGTCGTCCACGGCATATTGTGCCTCGTCTATCACGGCGTAAGCGCACCCTTTCTCCAGTGCGGCGGCAGCGTATTTGTTGCCGTCAAACCTTTCTCCTTTCAGGGCGAAGAATATGCTGCCTGCCGGACAGTCGCGGCTGTCGGTGGTGACAACGGGGTGTTGCAAGAAGATGGAATAAAGTTTGGTCATTGTTTTATGTGTTGTTGTAATTCTTTGGCTGTCAGGTTGTAACAGAGGCGATGCCGCTTCCCGTTGCAATCAGGTGCTGATTAGACTGCAATCAGGTGCTGATTACAAGGTAAAGAGGTGCTGATTAGGCAGTAAAAAGGTGCTGATTGCGTTTCGCGTCACGGCCGTGTCTGTCCGTTTCCGTCAATGAGCCACTTGTATGTGGTAATCTCTTCCAGTGCCATAGGGCCTCTCGGACCGAGTTTCTGCGTTGAGATGCCTATCTCAGCACCCAGCCCGAACTGTGCGCCATCGGTGAAACTGGTGGGCGCGTTGACATATACGCAGGCGGCGTCCACCTGTTTCCGGAACGCCTCCGCCGTGTCCTTGTCCTGCGTTATGATGCACTCGCTGTGGCCGGAGCCGTATGTCGCTATGTGCTCCACGGCCTCTTCAAAGGACGATACCGTCTTCACAGCCATGGCGTATGCCATATATTCCGTGCCGAAAGCGTCATCGGTGGCGTGGAACAGCAGGTCGGCGGGATAACCGCCGGCAAGTGCCTCAAAGGCATTCTCGTCCGCATAGACCTTCACCGCGCTCTCCGCCAACGGCAGGCAGAGGTTTTTCAGGTCGGGAAGACGGTCTTGGTGCACTATGAGGCAGTCCAAAGCGTTGCACACTGACACCCTGCGCGTCTTGGCATTGTTCACAATGCGCTTGCCCATCTCCAGGTCTCCGTCCTTGTCAAAGTATGCGTGCACCACGCCGGCACCCGTCTCTATCACCGGCACCTTGGCATTGTCGCGCACGAAGTCGATGAGCCTTCTGCCGCCACGGGGTATGCATACGTCAATGAATCCCACCGCCGTGAGCATCTCTCCCGTAGCCTCGTGAGTGGCGGGAAGCAGTTGTACCACGCCGGTGTCAACGCCTTCGGCCTGCAACACGCCGTGAATCATGCTCACAATGGCCTTGTTTGAGTCGTCAGCATCACGTCCTCCCTTCAGCACACAGGCGTTTCCGCTCTTGAAACAGAGCGAGAACACGTCGAAAGCGACGTTTGGCCGCGCCTCAAACACCATGCCTATCACGCCGAAAGGCACTGCCACGCGGCGCAGGCGAAGCCCGTTGTCAAGGGTCTTGTCAGTCAGCACACGTCCCAAAGGCGATGGCAGCTGTGCCACATGACGCATATCCGCCGCTATGTCCGCAAGCCTTTTCGGCGTCAGTTGCAGACGGTCGTAAAGGGGATTGGCGGCATCCATGCGTGCAAGGTCGCGGGCATTGGCGGCGAGTATCGCCTCTTCGTTCTCTGATATGGCGTTGGCAACGGCGTGAAGAATCTCGTCCCGCCGTGCGTCTGGTATGAGTGCGAGAGAGCGTGAAGCCCTCTTCGCTATGGAAAATTGGGGTAACATTTGGTTGATTTGTTGTTTAGTTGTTTGGTGGTTTGGTTGTTTGGTGGTTTTGTTGTTTAGTTGTTTGGTGACTTGGTTATGTAGTTATGTGGAGAGTTGTTTGGCAACTAATTAACAAAGGTCATCAGAACCAACAACTAAACAACTAAACCACCAAACAACTAAACGACAAATCACACCATCGCCAGATAGTCATAATGCACCAGTGGCTTCTGATCGTGCTGCCCTATGAGCGTCCTTGCGGTGTCAGAGGAGAAGGAACTCTTGCCAACTGCTATGCGTTTGCCCTCCGGAGTGACGATGTTCACAATGTCACCCTCCTCAAAATCACCCTCTATTGCCGTCACTCCCACCGGCAACAGGCTTGTGGCCTTGCCGGAACAGATGGCTTTCGTGGCGCGTTCGTTTATCCTTACCACGCCCTTTGCGAAGCTTTCGCTGTGGGCTATCCACTTCTTTACGGTTGATATGGCGTCGGGTCGCGGCACAAACTCGGTGTGAAGGGTGTCCTGCGGAGTGTCGAACAGGCGGAGAAGAATGTTGTCCCGCTTCCCGTTTGCAATGACAACGCGTATTCCTTCGTCCGCTACTTTGCGGGCAATGTTGCACTTTGTCATCATGCCTCCGCGTCCCAGACCGCTCTTTTCGGTCTGTATGTACTCGCTAAGGTCACGGTCCGGCTCCACCATTGGTATCACTTTCGCCTCCGGGTTGTTGGGGGAACCGTTGTAAATGCCGTCTATGTTGGAGAGGATTATCAGCTCATCGGCGTCGAGCATGGACGCTATCAGCCCGGAAAGCTCGTCGTTGTCGGTGAACATCAGTTCGGTGACGGACACCGTGTCGTTCTCGTTCACGATGGGTATTACGCCGTTTTCCAGCATTACCTGCATGCAGGCACGTTGGTTGAGGTACTCCCTTCGGGTGGAGAAGTTCTCCTTCATGGTCAGTACCTGTCCCACATGCAGGCCGTATTCACGGAAAAGGTCGTAGTAATGGTTTATCAGTTTCGCCTGTCCGAGGGCTGAGAAGAGTTGCCGTTGTTCCACACTGTCGAGTTGTTTGCTTGTGGAAAGCAACGCTCTTCCTGCCGCTACGGCACCGGAGGAGACCATTATCACCTCCATGCCGCGTTCCCGCAGGGTGGCTATCTGGTCCACAAGGTGTGACATACGGGTGATGTCCAGCCCGCCGTTGGGGCGTGCCAGTACGTTGGAACCTATCTTTATGACTATTCGCATGGTTGTTTTTTGTGGGTTGGGGGTTGTGGGTTGAGGGTTGAAGGTCTTTCGGATGCAGACCGTTAACGATGTGACCTAAAACCTATAACCTAAACCCTACAACCGGGAAGACTACTTCGCTCCTGCTTTCAGCCCCCGTATCACGGCGCTGGTGAAGCCTGCGTGCTCCATCTCGTTAAGTCCTTTGATGGTCACTCCGCCCGGTGTTGTCACGAGGTCTATCGCTGCCTCGGGGTGCATACCGCTGGCTTGCAGGAGTTCCACGGCACCCTTCATGGTCTGCATCACTATCTCTTGCGCGTCATGCGCCTTGAAACCGAGTTCCACTCCGCCCTCGCTGCTGGCGCGGACGTAGCGCATGGCGTAGGCGATGCCGCATGATGCCAGTGTGGTTCCGGCTCCGAGAAGGTTCTCTGTGGTGACTATTGTCTTGCCAAGGCTGTCGAAGAGTGTCTTGACGGCGTTTGCCTGTGCTTCCGGTGCGTTGACGTTCACGAGGAAGGTCATGCTTGCCAGTTGCGCAATGGCTATGTTGGGGATGCAGAGTAGGGTAGCGGGCGTGGTGCCGTCCTTGTCCATCCAGTCCAGAATGCTGGTGCTTTTCACGCCTGCCGCTATAATGATGAGTGTCTGACTGGCGTAGTCCATTGCTGCCTTTATGCCTTTCAGCACTTGCTCCACGAGCCAGGGCTTAACGAAGACCATAACCATGTCCGCGCCTTTCACGGCCTTGGCGTTGTCTGTTGTGGTGTTGGCACCGGCGGAGGCAAAGCGTGAGAGGTCTGCCATGGGGTCGGAAACGGTGATGTCACCGGCGTTGAGTGACTGTGATTTAAGCATGCCCTCGACGGTGGAACCGCCCATTGCGCCTGCGCCTATTACTGTTATTTTCATTGTTTCTGGTTGAGTGCTTTTGTTGTTTGGGTACTTGGTGCTTCTTGCGCCATATCACATCGTGTGATCGCCTGTGCCTTAACACGTTCCGCCGGCAGGGTTTTTACAGGCTGTCGAGCACCGTTGTCAGGCGTGATATGAAGTCGTCTGCCTCCGCCTTTGTTATGCAGAGCGGCGGCAGGAGGCGCAGAAGGTTGGTGCCTGCGCAGCCGGTGAAGCAGTGTTGTTCATACACTAACTTCTTGCGCACGTCTGCATGGGGCACGTCAAACTCCACTCCTATCATCAGACCACGACCGCGCACGTCGGTGATGTGTGGCTGTGTCTGCTGCAATTCCTTGAGTTTTGCGATGAGATAGTCGCCCACCTCCCTTGCGTTCTCCACCAGATTCTCCTGCTCCAGCACGTCGAGCACTGCCAGGGCGGAGGCGCAGGCGAGGTGATTGCCGCCGAATGTGGTGCCGAGTTGCCCATAAACGGGCTTGAAGTCGGGCGAGATGAGCACGCCGGACATGGGGAATCCGTTGCCTATGCCCTTGGCCACGGTGATGAGGTCGGGCCTGATGCCGAGCCACTGGTGGGCGAAGAACTTGCCGGAACGGCCGTAGCCGCACTGTATCTCGTCGCATATCAGGATGGTGCCGTTGCGCTTGCAGGCAGCGGCAAGCCCCTGAGCGAACTCCGGTGTGGCCATCTGTATGCCGCCAACGCCCTGTATGCACTCTATGATAACGGCGCATACGTCACCCTTGTCCAACTCTTTCTCCCAGGCGGTAAGGTCGTTCAGCGGCAGATAGGTAACGTGTCCACAGTCGTTTATGGGGGCTATAATCTTGGGGTTGTTGGTCACCTCCACCGCCAGCGACGTGCGGCCGTGGAACGCCTTGCTGGCAGACAGCACGCGGCTTCTGCCGTTTGTGAACGAGGCCAGTTTCAAAGCGTTCTCGTTAGCCTCCGCTCCTGAGTTGACAAGAAACAGTTGGTAGTCGTCATAACCGCACGCTTTGCCGAGGCGGTGAGCCAGTTCCACCTGCAACTTGTTCTGTATAGAGTTGCTGTAAAAGCCCAGTTTGTTCAGTTGCGCGGTCATCATCTCCACGTAATGCGGGTGACAATGCCCTATGCTTATCACCGCATGACCGCCGTAGAGGTCAAGGTATTCCTTGCCCTCAGCGTCCCATACGGCGCAGCCTTTGCCCTTTACGATGTTCACATCGAACAGGGGATATACGTCAAATAGTTCCATTTTCTTTTTAATTTATTGGGTTAT
>CALYTD010000024.1 GCA_945486445.1 uncultured Prevotellaceae bacterium | reverse complement strand
ATCAGGAAAAGCGTGTTGCACCGTATAATATGCCTCCCCAAACCACCACGAAAGGATGCCGTTAAATAACAAAATCCCACAACAACCAAACCAACAAGCAATCTAACAACCAAACAACTAAACAACAATACCACCAAAGAACTAAACAACCAAACAACCAAAGACGCGGCTCATACGTGCAGTTTTTCAAAGTAACAGCCATGATTTCTGGCAAACTCCATAAGGCGAGAAAAGGTGTGGTTGCGCGAAAGGAGCGCAGGATTGCCGAAGAGCAATAGGTGTTCCTTGGCACGCGTCATGGCTACATTCAGTCTGCGGTCTATCACACTGCCGTCCATATCAACGAAAACGTTGTCGGAAAGGAACTTCAACTGATAGTACTTGGATATTGTGAAGCCGTAGATTATGTACCTCCGCTGACTGCCCTGATAGCGTTCCACGGTGTCGATGGTGATGTCATGCAGCGCAGGTATGCCGTAACTGTCCAGCACACTGCGTATGGCGGCTATCTGGTTGCGGTACGGCACTATCACGCCTACTGTCTCCGCAGCGTTGAACCGCGTTCCCTCCACGTCGTATATTCTCCTCACCGCGGCGGCTATCATTCCCGCCTCAACTTGGTTCACCTTGTCAGAAGGAGTGTCCTGCGGCGGGTCTGTAGCAATGAACGCCATGCGGCACGTGCGCAAGATGCCGTCAATTCCGGTGACCGCAGCAGCAGACTCCGGCAGCGCCGCCACCTGATGGGGCAGCGGGACCTCTGCCAACAGTCCGCCATAGAAGGTGTTGTTGGGGAAGAGGGCTATGTCATGGTGCATCCGTCCCTGCCGGCAGAGCATGAAAGTAATGCCGGCATTATCCCTATACCGCCTCAGCAGTCGCTCAAACAGAGACTGACGGCAGTCTGTAAGCATTATGTCGTTAAGCCGTTTGTCCCTCACCCTCGACACTTCCTGTGGCTGCTGCACCACCGCGGGCAACTGTTTGTGGTCGCCGATGAGCACCATTTTCCTTATTACCGGCACGTCATCATGGTGTGCACTAAGCAAACCAATGAGGTGAGGCTCAAGTATCTGCGACGCTTCGTCAATGACTGCAAGCGTGAACTGCCGCAGGTTGAGCAGGGCTATGTGTGAGTTGAAGGCGGTGGTGGTGCCCACAAACACCCTTGCCTCCACTATCTGCCGCCGCAGAGCGGCAAGGCTGTCACAGCGGTGAGCACGTTCGGAGAGCAGGTAGTCACGGTATTCGGGCGCGCAGGTCAGTTCTCCGCCAACACGAATGAAGTCTATTCCCTCTGCTTTCAGTTTGCCGCAAACCTCATCCACGGCGCGGTTGGTGTAAGAAAGCAACAGTACCGAGGAGGCAGGCTCTGCCAGTTCCTCCTTCACTGTGGTGAGCATACCGAATGAAGTCTTGCCGGTCCCGGGAGGACCGATGATTAGGAAGAGGTCTTTCGCACGCTTTACCCTCAACGCCATATCGTTGAACGTGCCGTAATCTCCTTTCAGTTGCGTCACGCCATCATCCACCTCCGGCTCACGTTGGAACAGAAGCAGGTCGCGGCGCGACTTGGGTGCTGACAGGAAGGCGTGCATACCACGGTAGAGAGAACTGTAAGAAGACTCTATAAAGTCATGCTCTATCGCCCACAAAGAGCCGTCGTATCTGAGGAACACACGGCTGTCTGACTGTGCAGCCCGCAGCCTTAGGGTTATGCTGTCGGGCTTTATGTCCTCTATGCTGCCACGGAACACCATGGTACGGCGTGCATCCGGCTCACTGCCGGGCGTATATGGATAGAGTATCACCACATCGCCCATGCGGAAGTTGGACATATCTCCCGCCTCGTTCTCATGGAACAACAGGGTCACTTTCTCCACACTTCCCGTGGCATCTGCACCGGGCGTGAGGAGCGTAAGGCTGTCATAGATGTTGCCGGCAAGGCGTTTTTCCTCCAAAGAGTCATGCCATGTGGCGGCAAAGCCGGAGTTTTCCTTCGTCTTGTTGCCCAGTTTTGACATAACATGTTCATTGGTTATAAAGGTGAGGAAGCGGTAATAGTAGGCTCGTTCCAGTTCTGTGGCATGGTGTATGGGGGCGAGTACACCGGCTATCTGCACCGACTGGTATTGTTCCCACAATCTGCCCGCGGCGTTCTTGGTGTTCATCTTCTCCGGCGTGAGCGTGTCAAGAATGTGGCGCAAGGTGCCTTCATGGGTGTATTGCAGTTCCGACCACGCCATCTCATTGCGCAACTTGATGGCGCGGAAGACCAAATCGGGGGCGAAACCCAGGCCTAACAGGCTGCTACTGTAACGGGAATAGAGCAGGAAGGCGTGGAGTTCACGGTTGTTGCGCTCGTAGATGTCACGGTAGTTGTACCTGATGAGGAGCATATAGAGCAGGAGTTGCACGTAATGTTCTTCCCTATGGCGTGGCACTATGAAGTTGTCATAGGGGAAAGAGCCCTTGCCGGACTTCTGCTCCAACAGCACACGGAAGTCCAGTTGCAGGTAGTCCATACGCCCTTGCAGTCCAAGCATCTCAGAGAAGAACGACGGTTCCACCATGCCTTCCACCGGATTGAAGCGTGACACCATGCGCGGAAGATCGGCAGCGATGGCCTGCGAGATGTTCTTCTGCTGCATTTTGGCGTTGTCATGGAACTGCGGTGTGATGTCGGCAGTAAGCAGTCCCACGGCGTGCGACCTGAAAAAGTCCTTCACGCTGTCCGCGTATGGCTTGGGATTGGAGGGTGTTGGTTGCAGGGTGGAGGGTGATTCCGGCCGGCAGGAGATGACCGTCTCATCGAGAAGCTGGCCCGCGAAGTTACCGAGAACTATCGGCTCGGTGTTCTGCTGGGGCTGTAATCTGCCGATAAGGCTTACAAGTGGCGACTCGGCATAGTCGGTAAAACAGCGTGCCACGGCTGAGATGTCAACGAGATAGTCTGGCTCCAGTATTATCAGTTCGGGCGTTATGACACCCTTCTTGGCGTGAGGACGGACAAGGTTGAGCTGCGTCCCGGCGCTGAACATTGGTTGAAGGTATGACCAGTCATGGCCGCCCTGCCCGCCGGAGGAGGCATAACGCACTTTGAGCAGGTTGCCATCGCTTGGCTCATCGGTCTGCCCATAGACGTATTCATCGTCCCATCTCTCCACTATCATCCGTACATACTCCGGCATAAGGGTTCCGCGTGTCGCCCCAAGCGGTGCTTTCTCTGCATCGGAAGCAACGGGAATGAGACGGGAAAGATTGCCGGGAACTGGCGTATTGTAAAGGAAAGAGATGAAGCGGCACAGGTTTCCAAGGTCTTGCCGGCAATGACAGCGCAGGGTATCAGCACCGAGGCAGGCACGTTTCCGCAGTCTGACACGTGTGTCATTGATGCTACGCGTCATGTCACGCTGCGCTCCACGCTCTTTCAGCAGGTAGTCCGTCTTTGCGAAAGTGCCGCAAAGGGTTGCGCTGACACATTCCGTATTCTGGTCTATGCACTTGCGGAAGACGCGATTGAAAGCACTGTAAACCCTTTGAAAGTCGGGCATCAGCCGCATTGCTGCGCTTAGTTCGGCGAAGAAATCCGCCGCTGTCTCTGGTGTGTATGTGTAGTTGTTTGTTGGCATTTTATCTTTCTATCGAACCGCAAAGTTACGAAAAAAGTCTGACAAAAAAGCCTTTCTCCTGACTTTTATTAGCCTGTCCCCAAAACAAGGGCTGTTGCCTGCATTGTAAAAGGGTGCTGATTACACCGTGAACAGCACCTGACTGCAATGCAATCTGCACCTGTTCACAGTGTAATCAGCACCCTTTTGTTTTACGGCACAATAGTGGGCACGGTATCGGAGACGTGCTAAGACCGTGTTACTTCAACTTCGCCTTAATCCATTCCATGTGCTGCCGCTCCATCGTTTCAGACGTCCAGTGCTCGTTTATGGGTGTTACGAAAGGCTCTTTGGGACACGAAAGCACATTCCATGCGGCGTAACTGGTGGTTGGCGGACACGTGCTGTCGTTGTACCCCCACGTCATTCTCACCGGACATTTTATCTGTCGGCAGAAGTTTATGACATCATAATACTCCAATACCTTTATAACCTGAGGCGTAAGAATACCTGCCGGGTTGCGATTGAAATGCGGATAGCCTCCGGTTCGCCCCTTTTCGCTGTACGCTGCCATGTCTGTAAGGGCAGGATGATTAGCTACACACAGAGTGACACGCGGGTCAAGACCCGCCGTAATGAGTGCGAGTGCACCGCCCTGGGAACCTCCCTGCACGGCAACATTAACGCCATCCCACTCTGGTAACGACGTAAGGAAGTCTATGCAACGCACCATTCCCGCGTAAACATGGCGCATATAGTAGAACTCACGGCTGCTGATGTTGTTCACAAGATAGCCGTTTTCCTTGCTACCGAAAGCACTTGACACGGCTTTGAAGTCACTATCAGACCACCGAGGGTCCAATCCGTGTATCTCAATCTCAAATCTTATCATGCCCTCCTCGGCATAATAGCGGTGGCGCAAGGGCTCCTTGATGGTCTTTATGCCTGCTCCCGGCGGACAAAGCACCACCGGATGCTTGCCTTTCTGCACATTCTTAGGCATGGTAAGGTAGCCATACATGCTGTGACTGTTATCTATTTTCACCTTAACCAGCCAGCAGTCAATCTTGTCTGTGCAGTATTCCTTGGCCAACTCACGAGTGAACGATATGGGAGTCTTGCGAGCTTCCGCCACTGTCTGCTGCCAGAACTGGGTGAAGTCGGAAGGCATCTTGGTGAAAGGCTGTATGTTCTCCACGTCAAACCCTACCTTGACGTGATGGGATGTCTTCATGCCGTCAACGTTAGCGGTGAGTTTCAGGTCAAGGAAGCCTGGTGTCTTGCGTGTGCCTATGGGTATGTTGACTTTCCCATCCTTCATCTTCACGCTGCCCTTTGATGTTGCCTCCAGCATGTCCGGCGCAATCTCATAATTGATGTCAGTCGTAACCGCAACGCCATACTTGTATAACTGCACCTCAACGGTAGCCTTCTCCCCCGTCTTATACAGCCAGTCAGAGTGGTTTGGATTAGTAATCCAGAGGAAATCACTACGGTATGGGTAGTTTTCCGCATGGAGCGCACCTGCCCCACCCTGCCCGGTAAAGAGCGGGAAAGAGGCAGATAACGCAAAGAGTAATGTGGTAATCAGGAATCGAAAGTCTCGTTTCATAGTCTGTCAGTTGGTTTTTAATGTTATAATTAATTGTTATATTACTATCGTATCAATTCCTTTTATTCCTTTTTATATAGAAAGTAAAGGTGCGATTCTTTGCTTCTACACGGTAGGGTTGCAGTGCCTCGGCATTTCCACTCCATGAGTCTATGCCGCCAACACCCGCCATCTGCTGGTCAATATACAGGCAAGTGTGTGCTGAACGCTTCACGTCCTGCGGGTGACGTTGTGCCTTATGCTGCCCTTCATCAAGGTCACGCACCTCGTAATGCAACGCTGCCGCAGCGAAACAGGTATCAGAGAATATCTCTATGTCACCCTGCTTCCACCAGCGAATGTCGCATTTGCTGCCGGTTTCCTGTGGTCTTACATACGGGAAGAACTGCTCATCCGCCGTTAGTGTGTATATTCCGATGTTCTGAGACATCTTGCGGTCAGCGTAATTCTCTACCGGTCCGCGGCCGTAGAACTCACTCTTGTCCATGTCGTAGGGCAAAAGCATCACCACACCGAAGCGTGGCATGCGTGGAATGTCCTTGGCATCAGCGTCGAATTTGATGCTTTCCGTAACCTTTGTGACATCATCGTTGACGGTTTCATACGTCATTGTCAGCGTAGCCTTCACGCCGTTCATGCGGAAAGTCTCCGTAACCACATTGCCATCGGTTACTCGTGAGGTGCATATCATCTCCGGATTTCTCCACGCGCGGTGCTTGTTCTGCAAGCCAGCACCCATATCATTGTCTGTCACCGCGCGCCAGAAATTGGGGCGAAGGGTATAAGGCAGAGGGCGGGCCGTTGGTTTTTCCTGCTTTTTATCAGCCGCTGTCTCCGTCTCCGAAGCCACGTTCATGCTGTAAAGATAATCTGATATGACAAGTTGTTGGTGCGCAATGCTGTGTCCTGCGTCCAGAAGTCCCTCCTTGTTCTTCATCTCGTAGCTCACGTTGAGCAGCAGTTCTACGTCCTTGTCATACAGTTTGTAGGGTATCTTCACCTCCGCCGTCTTCTGGGGAGCGATGTTCAGATTGTCAATATATCCCTCCTGCGCCTTCACTCCGTTGGCTGTCAGAGTCCAATGCAGGCGCACATAGTCCAGATTACGGAAGAAGTTTTCGTTCTTTATGCGTATGATTCCGTTGTCAAGGTTAACGGCTTCTGTCCAGATATTCTGGTAATAGTATGCGTATTCGTATGCTTGCGGTGTGCATTTACGGTCTGCTGTGATGAAGCCATTGCAGTTAAAGTTGTTGTCTGAGGCGTCATAGTCGTTGTAGTCGCCACCATACAGGAACTTGGTCTTGTCCTTCTTGTCACGCAATCCCTGGTCAACGAAATCCCAAATGAAGCCTCCCTGGAACTTGGGATGCTTGCGCACGAGGTCCCAATACTCCTTGAATCCGCCTCCGGAGTTACCCATTGCGTGGGCATACTCGCACTGTATGAGCGGCTTTACGCTGCTCTCCTTCTTGGCATACTCATCACAATGCCACTGCGAATAGTACATAGGGCAGAAGATGTCGGTGCCTTCTCCTGCATGAGCTTGTTCGTATTGCACGGGACGGCTTTGGTCCTGCGACTTTATCCAGTTGTAGGCATCAAGGAAGTTCTGTGACATGCAGGTCTCATTGCCAAGCGACCAGAATATGATTGAGGGGTGATTGAACTTCGTTGCCACATTATGCTGGTTGCGTTCCATCACCTGTTTATGGAACAACGGGGCAAGTTTCTTCGCCTCCTCGCCGTAACCGAAGCCGTGACTTTCCTGATTTGCCTCTGCACATACGTACAGACCGTACTCATCACAGAGGTCATACCACACGGGATCATCTGGATAATGGCAGGTGCGCACGGCGTTCACGTTGAGTTGCTTCATCAGTTTTATGTCCTCGATCATGCGTTCCCGGCTTACCACATACCCCTTGTCAGGGTCCAGTTCGTGGCGGTTGGCACCCTTTATCAGCACCGGTTGCCCGTTAACAAGCACCTGCGCGTTCTTTATCTCCACCTTTCTGAAGCCTACCTTAACCGGTATTTCCTCACCGCCTGCCTGTTTCACTGTCAGTGTATATAGATAAGGAGTCTCTGCAGACCACTTCCTGGGGTTCTTAACCTCAAACGTTGCCTTTGCCCCCGCTTTCTTCTCAAACACGGTGTTGCCCTCCGCGTCTTTCAGGGTATATGTCATCTCCGCCTTGCCCCTCACCTTGGCATCCACCGTCAGGGTGCCGTCGGTATAGTTGTTCACAAGGTCCGGCGTCACACGTATGTCGGTTATCTGCGTCTTTGGGTTCTTGGTATAAAGATAACATGAGCGTGCCACGCCTGAGAGACGCCAGAAGTCCTGGTCCTCATCGTATGAACCGTCACACCAGCGGAAGGTCTGGAAGGCTATAAGGTTGTCCCCCGGCTTCACGAACTTGGTAATGTCAAACTCGGCGGCAATCTTTGAGTCCTCCGTATAACCCACATACTTGCCGTTCACCCACAGGTAGATGTTGCTTGTCACACTACCGAAATGGGCTATCACCTGCTGCCCTTTCCAGTCTGCGGGTATGGTGACGGTGCGGCGGTAAGAGCCTACGTGGTTGTCTTTTATCGGCACCTCTGGTGGATTATTGTAGAAATGTCCTCGCCAAGCGAAGCCCACATTGACATACACGGGGTCTCCGTAGCCATTGAGTTCCCACATTCCGGGCACGGGCATGGTGCCCCATGAGGTGTCATCATATTTCAGAGTGAAGAAGTCTGTGGGGCGTTCGTCTGCGTTTTCCACCCACTTAAACTTCCAAAGCCCCTCCAGTGAGAGGGGCTTTGAGGTGGTCGGCAACACCTCGGTGTGTACGGGATAGCGGTTGACCTCATTGACTTCAAGGTCGTGCCACTCCGTAAATGTCTGTGCACTGGCAACGGTCGAGAATGCCAATGCCACTGCCGCTGCAATCATGCGGTCTGTTTTCAGATTCATTTTAATCATAGTTGTTTAGTATCAGTTAATAGATTTATCTCAATATATATTATATACGTTACACACCCACCGTCCACTTGTCGCAGTGCCACTTCCCTTGCTCCTCTGTGAAAAGGTGCTGATTACAGTGTAATTTGGTGCTGATTACGGTGTAATCCGGTGCTGATTACAATGCGAAAGAGGCTCTTTTACTCAGTCGCTCTTCATGTTTCGTGTCTTTGCCCGCTCCCTTGCCTCCGTCATGTAGTCCTTCCATTTCTTGGTGTCAGTCAGCAGGCTCGGTGCCTTCTGGTGCTTCAGCAATCGTGGTTTCAGTTTAAGTTCCTGCACAGAGTCTGTCGGTGTGTACCAGAACAGCAGCGAGATATCAAACAGTTTCTTTGGCAAGAAGAGTTCGCCCATCGCTGTTGCCCCGTCGCTGTGCATCATTGCAGAGACGTTTGAGAAGTTTACTCCCTTGAACCTTGCACTATCCACGTGGGCCTTCATCCACCCTATTGGCAGCCTGCCGTTGTTCTTCACAGGGCGATTACGTTTGGATGCCACATTGAAACTGTATGTGGCAGCGGCCTTTATGTTGCTCAGCCCCTTCACGTTCATCACGCTTCCCAAATCCAGGGAGTCTGTGGAGATGCTACCTGTCATGTACTTTGTCCTGCCATTGATGGTAAAGGCGAAGTCAGCGCTGCCATACTTGGTGAACAATGTGCCGGAGAAGTCCTCACGTTTGAAGTATATTCCCATACTGCCACGATAGCGTATGTCGCCAATCTTGCGCATCTGCCTCACCATTTTCATGCGCACCTTCTTTGCGAAATGGCGTATGATGGTTTCCTTCACACCCTTGCGCGCATCGAGGTTTATGTCGTAAAAATGCAGGCGCAGGTCCTGTTTCTTCAGCACATCGAGCATATCTCCGCTTGCCGTGAGCCTCAACCGCTTGTCGGGCGTTGACACCCGTATGTCTGAGAAGGTCAGGTTGTTCAGCGTTCCGCCCGTTGTCACACTGAGATTGAGCGGTGTGGTGAAGTCGCTAAGCACTGGTGCAAAGGGTTTTGAGATATCACGCAACACAACGTTTGCCGTAAGCAGGGAAGGCGTCACCGCCAAGTCCGTTACTCGTCCCGTATTGTCTCTCAGCAGGTAGGTCTCCATCCTCTCCGATTTTATAGCCGTGTGTTGCAGGTTCAGGCATAGCTTGTGCGCTGTCAGCGTATCATGCACTCTGGTGACAACGGCCGTAAGATTCTTGACATACAGTCCTGACGCCCTGTCGTAGGCCGACAAATGCGTCAATCTGCCCCTGATACTGTCAGGAGTGATATAGTCCATGTCTGCCTCCACGTTCATAACGGCATTGATATGACCTGCGTCAAAATACCCGCGGTGTGGCTTTCCCGTGCGCTTATGCGGCTTGCCGTTATCGTAACGGTATGTCAGCGAATCGATATGCAGGCTCAAGGGCAACGCTAAAGACAGGTGACCACGTTGCTGATAGGCACTAAGACGTGAGAAACCAATGTGTTTTGCACCTTGAGCACACCGTAACCGCATCAGTTCCAGCGTGAC
>CALYTD010000023.1 GCA_945486445.1 uncultured Prevotellaceae bacterium | reverse complement strand
CCTAATCGCATTGTAATCAGTACCTGATTGCATTGTAATTAGTACCTAATCGCGTTATAATCAGTACCTAATTGCGGTGTAATCAGCACCTGATTGTGGGGCGTTATCCCAGTGTGTGACGGTTTAGATACTGTATCACGTTGTCCTTGTAACTGTCAGAGATAGGGATAAGCGTATCGCCGAAGACAATGCGCAGGTGATCTATGGCCTCTACTTTCTTCATGTTCACGATGTAGGAACGGTGTACACGCAGGAACTCCGGGCGTGGGAGATAGTCCTCAAGGGTCTTCATGTTCATAAGGCAACTGACACTTTTCTGTGTGGACGAGAGCCTTATCTTCACGTAGTCCTTGAATCCCTCGATGTAGATAATATCGTCCATCATTATGCGTACGAGTTTATACTCGCTCTTTACGTAGAAGAATCGGTCTTCCTGCTTTGTTCTTGTCTGCGCGTTCTGTGTCTCTGCCAGTTGCAGCGCCTTGTTGGCGGCGTGGAGGAATGATTCGTATGAGATTGGTTTCAGCAGGTAGTCCACGGCGTTTACCTTGTAACTCTCCACAGCATAGCGGTCAAAGGCTGTGGTGAAGACTATCATTGTCTTTGGCGAGAGTATTGTGGCAAATTCCAGACCTGATAGTTCTGGCATCTGTATGTCGAGAAAGAGCAGGTCCACGGGGCTTGTCCTTATCACCCTCATTGCGTCAATGGCGTTGTTGTAAGTGCCCACGAGTTCGAGGAAAGTGGTCTTCTTGGCGTAGGAAGCGAGTAGTTCCGCGGCAAGAGGTTCGTCGTCAATAATAGCGCAAGTCATATGATTAGTTGTTATGTTGTTTAGTTTTTTCTATTGTTTCGTTGCTTAATTGTTTAGTAATTCTTTGTTAAGTGATAGAGCGCGGTATAGAGATTTTTGAGTGATACATACCGTCTTCCATTACTCCTTTGACCCATTTGTACTGTTTGGGGTATATGGCGTCAAGGCGTTGTTTTACCAGTTGCAGGCCAATGCCGTGCCCAGAACGGTCAGAGGACTGCTTAGGGTGGTTGGAGTTGATGATGTTGCAAACTATGTCTTCATCTGTCTCGTGCATTGATATGCTTATTGTGCATGGCTCTGTCCCTGCTACTCCGTGCTTGAATGCGTTTTCTACAAGTGATATAAACAGCAGCGGTGCCACCATGGTTTGCGAACTTTTGTCTATGGATATGTCTGCTTCTATCTTCACGTTATGTGCCAGCCGCAGTTTCATAAGGTCTATATAAGAGGATATGAAGTCTGCCTCCGAGCGTAGTGTTACCATCTCTGACTGGTTGTCATACAGCATGTGCCGCAATAGGTTGGACAGTTGCAGAACGGCGTTCTGTGTTCTCTCCGGACTAATGGCTGCAAGGGCGTAGATGTTGTTAAGCGTGTTGAGCAGGAAGTGCGGTGATATTTGGTTCCTTAGCCCTTTCAGTTCAGCCTGTTGTCGTGCCACCTCAGCCTCCTGTTGACGTTTCTTCAGACTGTTAATCTGCTCACTGGAGCGTATGGCGTATGCCACAAAGGCTGCGAAGATGAGGTTCAGCCCGTCGAAGATGGAGGCTGACAGCCAGAAGCGTTTGCCCTCTCTGTCTTTCCCCTTGCCGTCTTTCTTGTGCTGCGTCGCGGTTTCCTGCCCCTTCACTACCACTTCCGTCTGCGCCTTCTCCTTGTGATATAGGTTGAATTCCAGTTTGTGCCACCCTACAAGCATGGTGCAGCACAGCAGAAGGATGATGGCATTGGAGAGGAAGAGGTTGTGTCTGGCGTACTTCTTCATGGCCTGTGGTATCAACTTGTAGTAGTTGATGCAGAACACGAAGGCCATCAGCAGTGGCACGATGCACTTCATCAGGTACATCTCCAGCGACTGATTCTCCCGTGGTCCGATGAACATCAGCGGGAGAATGAGTACCAGGGCTATGTTGGCTATTATTATTTTCTTGTTCATGGAGTTTGGTTGTTTAGTGGTTTAGTGATTTGGTTGTTTAGTGGTTTGATAGTTTTGGTAGTTTGTGTATATGCGGCATTCAACTAAACAACCAAATCACTAAACCACTAAACAACCGGACTCACTCATACCTTATCGCCTCTATCGGGTCCATTCTCGCTGCCTTTTGGGCTGGGAAGTAGCCGAAGCCAATGCCGATGATGGTGCAGACGATGAATGATACCACTATGCTCCATAGCGGAACAGACGTGGGAAGACTGAAGAACACGTTGGCACCCGCTGCCAGGCCTATGCCGAGCAGAATACCGATGGCACCGCCTGTGATGGAGATTATTATTGACTCGATGAGGAACTGGTTGCTGATGTCAATGCCCCTTGCCCCCACTGCCATGCGCAAGCCAATCTCCTTGGTGCGCTCTGTCACGCTGACAAGCATGATGTTCATTATGCCTATGCCTGCCACAAGCAGCGAGAAAGCCGCCGCCACCACCAGTATTATGGTCACAGTGTCCATCGTTGACGACATGGTCTCCATCATCTCCTGCTGTGAGCGTATGGTGAAATCATCGTCAGCCTCCTCCTTCAGCTTGTGCTGGCGGCGCAGAATGGTTGTCAACTCGCTGATGGCATCGTCCGTCATCTCCTCTGATAACGCGGAACAGTTGATGCTTGAAAGGTACGTCTGCGCCGTAAGACGCTTCATCACTGTGGTGTATGGCGCGATGATGAGGTTGTCCTGATCCATGCCGAAACTGTTGTATCCCTTGCTTTTCAGTACACCTATGATGCGGAACGGTATGCTCTTGAAGCGTATTGTCCTGCCCACGGGGTCCTGTCCGTTGGGGAACAGCTCGTCAACAACGGTCTTTCCCACCAGACAAACCTTTGCACTCTTCTTCACATCCTCCTTAGTGAACACGCCACCGCTTGTCACTTCCCACTGTTTTATGGCGAGATACTCGTCAGTTTCGCCATACATGGTGGTGGAAGTGTTGTTGTTTCCGTTTATGCACTGGCCGCTTGAAGACACCTCCGGAGAGACGTATGTGATGTATTTTGCCTCGTCTTTTATGGCCATATAGTCCTCAACCTTCAGCGTTTGCATGCTTGACGGGTCCTGACGGATGCCTCCTCTCATGTCAGCACCGGGTCTTATCATTATGATGTTGGTGCCCATCTGCGAGAGATTCTCCCTGATAGACTCCTTGGAACCCTGTCCTATCGCCATCATCACAATGACAGCAGCCACGCCAATGATGATACCGAGCATGGAAAGGAATGACCGGAACTTATTGTTTGCTATTGCCTTGAAGGCAACTTTCATTAGGTTTATGAAATTCATTGTGGTCGTTTGGTTTGTTAGTCATCCTGTGGTGCGGGCAGAGCGGCAAGTGCTTCGGCCGCAGACAGTATGTTTTTGTTCTCCACATCCTCACGTATCTTGCCGTCACGAAGCATTATGTTGCGTGAGGAATACTGCGCTATCTCTGGGTTGTGGGTTACGAATATGATGGTTCTGCCTTCTTTATGCAGTTGCTGGAAGAGCACAAGCATCTCGAAAGAGGTTCTTGTGTCGAGGTTACCCGTGGCTTCGTCGGCGAGAATCACGGCTGGGTTGTTCACCAATGCGCGTGCTATCGCCACACGTTGCATCTGTCCTCCCGACATTTGGTTGGACTTATGGTCAAGTCGGTTGGCCAGTCCCACAGCCTCCAATGCCGCTATTGCCGCTGCTCTTCGCTGTGATGCGCTGTACTCGGAGTTATACATCAGCGGCAGTTCCACGTTCTCCACGGCGGTGGTCTTTGCCAACAGGTTGTAGTTCTGGAACACAAATCCTATCTTTCTGTTGCGTAACCGGGCGCGTTGTCGCTTCGACATCTTCCTTACCGACACTCCGTCAAGGTAGTATTCGCCTGATGTAGGTGTGTCGAGGCAGCCTAATTGGTTTAGCAGTGTTGATTTTCCTGAGCCTGATGTGCCCATGATGGTGACGAATTCACCTTCATATATCTTGAAGGAAACGCCTCTTAGGGCTTTCACTGTCTCTGCACCCACCTTGAATTCACGGCGCACTTTGTCGAGTTCTATCACAACTTTGCGCTCCGTATTGCCGTTCTTTACGTCTTTATCCATAGCCGTTTCCTGTTGGATTAGTTCTTCTTGTCCTTCTTTTTTGACGGTGGTTTCGGCATGAAGGGGTTGCCATTCTTGCCCGGCCCGTCCTCTGCGGGGTCGCTGTCCATGGTGAAATCTGTCACAATCTTCTGTCCTGACTGCAGTCCTGACTTTATTTCGGTCAGTATTCCGTTACTCATTCCGGTGGTAACGGGCAGTGCCTTGAAGACGTTGTTCTCCAAGGTCCACACCTTGTTCTTGCCTTCGCAGTCCTGAATGGACTGTTCTTTTGTCAGCATCTTCTCGTTAGGTGTGAACTGCAATGCCTTTGTCGGCACGCTGAGCACATCTTTTGCCTCCTTGGTATATATGGTTACGTTGGCTGTGAGACCCGGTTTCAGTTTCAGATCGGTATTCTCTGCCGATATAACCACCTCGTAAGTCACCACGTTACTCTCTGTGGTAGCCTCCTGCCTTACCTGTGTCACCCTGCCGGCGAATGTGTCATCGGGAAACGCATCCACTGTGAATTCCACGCGGGCGCCCTCATGTACGTCGCCTATGTCTGCCTCGTCAATGTCTGCTATGACCTGCATCTTGGTCAGATCCTGTGCTATGGTGAACAGTTCCGGCGTGTTGAATGACGCTGCCACCGTCTGTCCTTCCTCCACAGACTTTGACAATACCACGCCGTCTATGGGCGATGTGATGGTGGCATAGCCCAGATTGGTCTCCGCTTTCTTGACGCTTTCGTTGGCGGTGCGTACTGACTGCACTGCTTTTTCGTATGACAGGCGTGCGTTTTCATAATCGTTGGCAGAGATGAGGCCTTTGTTATACAGTGTCTTATATCGTTCGTAGTTTGACTTCTCATAGCCCAGGGTGCTTTGTGCCGATGCCAGCTGTGCCTTGGCCGATGCCAGTTCGCTGCTCAGGTTCGTCTTGTCCAGTTCGGCTATCACCTGTCCTTTCTTCACTATGCTGTTGTAATCCACGTACAAGTGTGCCACAATGCCGCTGACCTGCGTACCCACCGTGACGCTTGTCACAGGCTCCAGGGTGCCGGTGGCGGTCACGCTTGTCGCTATATCATTCTTTTCTACCACTGCGGTGCCGTATGTTACGCCACCCTCTTTCTTGCCTCCTGCCAGAAGCCATGCGGCGATTCCCGCCACTGCTATAACCGCTATCGTTATATATATCTTCTTTTTCATCTTTGTTTTTGTTAAGTTGTGAGGTGTCAGTTATTTCTTATAGAGCTCCAGCATCTTTATGTTGAGTATTGTCATGTACTTGGACTGCAACTCGCTTTGCTGCGCTGAGAGCAGGCGTGTCTTGCCGTCTTGCAGTTCCACGATGTTTTTCAGTCCTACGGCGAACTGTTCCGAGAGCAGGTCGTAACTGTCTTTTGCGCTCTGAGTGCTTATTTTTGCCGCCTTGTATTGGTTTTGATAGTTTCCTGCCTGTATCCAGTAGTTTTCTATTGTGCTGTAAAGTGCGGTCTGTTTGTCACGTATGTCGAGCAGTGCCTCCTGCCTTTGTATGTTCGCTTTGTTTATGGCGGTGCGCGTACTACGTTGGTCCAGTATCGGCACACTTATGGTAACGCCCGCCCCGGTGTTGAAGTTTGTCTTCATCTGGTCAGCCCATCCGCTGCTGCTCAGGCTGCTTGTCCTTGCCTCCACCGATGCGTTCATGCTGATGGTGGGCATTCTCTGCGCCTTGGCTATCTTGCCTTGCACCTCCGCGCTCTGCACGTTCAGCAGGGCACGTTTAAGTTCCGGACGGTTCTCCAGCGCCTGTTCATACACCGATGTCATTGAGGGAATCTCCTGCAAGGCCATGCTCTCGGTGTAATCCGGTCTCACCACGTCAAACGCCTCATCGCTTGTGATCTGCAAAAGTTCCTTCAGCTGCCGGGTGTATGAGCGTGCCTGGCTTTCCGCCTGCACCACGTTATACTCGTCCTGGGCCCTCTGCGCCGTCAGTTGAGACAGGTCTGCCTTGCTCATCTGACCTACCTCATACATCTGCTGCCCCCGGTTCTCGTTCACTTTGGCTGCCTCCAGCGTGGCCTTGTTGACGTCTATGGCATCCTTCGTGTAGAGAATCTGGATGTATAGCTGCGCTATCTGCTCCTCAATGTTACGTGCCGACGTCACACTGTCCATCTCTGCCTGTTGTTCCGCGAGGCTGTTCAGTTTCACCTGATTGCGGTTTCTGTTGCCGTTCCACACTGTCCAGTTTGCGCTCACGCCGTATTGCCCGGTGTATGACACCTTGTCAACGGCCGTCTCCACTTGGTTCCCTGACACCACAGCGGCGCCGCTGTCCTTCCACGGGGTGTAACCCATGCTCTGGCTTGTGGAGAAACTGAGTGACGGAAGCAGTTGCGCCTTTGACTGCCTGGTGTCCTCAGCGGCAGACTGCCTGCTGATTCCCGACTTTTGCAGCGTGATGTTGTTCTCCATAGCATACTGTATGCACTCGTCCAGTGTCCATGTCCTGGCACTGGCTGACGGTGTCATGCACCACGGAAGTGCTGCCAGTAATGCGATACGTACTCTCTTCTTCATTGTCATTAACTTGTTTGTTTATTGTAACCTGCTGCAAAAGTACACCTTTTTTATTTATAGCCAAAATGCACGGAAGCGTTTTCTGCCACATTTAAGTTTTCTTTTCCATAAAAAATGTGGACGTTTATACGAATTTCCCCATTTCCCTCCGTCTTTACACTTTTTTACAATCGCATGACTGTCAATGGTTTTCTGCAATGCTCTTGCCGTTCTTTGGTGTGCTATAATATGCGCGGTGGTAATCCTCTGTGCGGCAAGGCATAAAGTAAACAGGTGCTGATAGCGTTCCAATCAGCACCTGTTCGTAATGTAATCAGCACCTGTTCACGGCGCAATCAGCACCATATCGCACGGACAGGAGTCTTGACCTCCATGCCGTGACACACACACTTGCGGAGTGAGGGCTTATAACTCTCCGCGCTCTTTCAGTGCGGCAATGTAGTCTTCGTATTCGGGTAAACGCTTGATTGAAATGTAGTGCCCCCACGTTTTGCCGCCGCTCCGCCTTTTGAATGGCGGTACGGCGTGGATGAGCGATGCAAAGATACGTTTTTTTTCTTATCTGTCGCATTGTGATAAGTTTTTTTTCGCAATGCAATACAAATTTTCCCGGAATATGAAAAATAAATGATGCGTATGCTATAATTATCGCCAAAATTTTGTAATTTTGTGCAATTATGCAGTTTGCTGTTCGTCTTGCAACGTGAAGGACAGCATGGTAGCGCAGGAAAAGTAAGGCAATGTTATGGACAAGAAATCTCTCAGACAATATATAAAGGAGGAGAAACGGCGGCATGGGGATGCGGAACTGAGGCTGCTTGACGAGTGTTTGCACCGCAAGGTGATGGAGCATCCGAGGGTGCAGGCTGCCGGTACGGTGCTGCTATACTGGTCTTTGCCCGACGAAGTGAGTACCCACACGCTGGTGGAGACACTTGCCGCTGCGGGGAAGAACGTGTTGCTGCCACGTGTGAAGGACGGGACGGAACTGTCGCTGCACCGTTTCACCACTGTACGCGATATGCTGCGGGGAGCGTATGGCATACTTGAACCGCAGGGAGAGGAGGTCAGTGTGGAGGCCTTGGCGGCATTGACACAGCATAAGACGGACGGCACTGAGGAGGCGGCGGATATGGTCGGCATCATACCCGGCATGGCATTTGACGCTGCCGGGCACCGACTTGGCAGGGGGAAAGGATACTACGACCGTCTGCTCGCGAAGTTGCCGCAACTGCATACCATAGGGTTGTGCTACCCGTTCCAACTGACAGGCAGTGTGCCTTCAACCGGAACAGACGTGGCTATGGACGAGGTCATTTGTTGATGAATATGATGTTTTTATAAAAAATTCAACAAAAAGTCTTTTCAAAATTTTGCGATACAAGTTTTTTTAACTATTTTTGCAAACGTAATGACCATTCAAAATAAATACTAGGTGTAACCCAGAGATAACCGAAGGCGGGATACGCCGCAGTGCAGGAGAGGGGTTTTCAGCAATGGAAAACCGCTCAACGTTGGCAGAGATGCAGTTGATGCACAAGGCTTTCAACTTCGCCTACGAGGCGCACAGGGAGCAGCGAAGGAAAACTGGGGAACCTTATATAATCCATCCTATCGCCGTCGCGCTTATCATAGCGAAGGAGTTGCAACTGGGGGCGGAGCCAGTATGCGCAGCCTTCCTGCATGATGTGGTAGAGGACACACCGTGTACCAACGAGAAGATACGCGAAATGTTCGGTAACGATGTGGCCTTTCTGGTGAAGGTCGTGACAAAGCAGAACAAGGCAAGGTACTCGATGTCAAAGCAATTGGACAACTTCAAGCAGATGCTTGACTCCGTGCATTACGACATAAGGGCAATACTTATAAAACTGGCAGACCGCCTGCATAACATGAGGACGCTGGACTCTATGCGTCCCGACAAGCAGATGAAGATAGCGGGAGAGACAGATTACTTCTACGCTCCGCTGGCTAACAGGCTCGGTCTATACACTATTAAAATAGAACTGGAGAACCTTTCATTCAGATACCGCTGTCCGCAGATTTATAACAAGATTCTCCAACTGATAGAAGCGGACAAGGAAAAAGACAGGGTGAGGCTGAAAACCTTTGAGGACAAGATAGACGAGATTCTCACTTCGCACGGTATAAGATACAGAAGAGAACTCGCCTACAAACAACCTTACAATATATGGCGCAAGATAAACACCCTGAAAGTTGATTTTGAGCATCTGGAATGCAGGCATTTTACACGCATCGTGTTCCCAGAAGACGTGTATGTGTCAGAGAAAAACATGTGCCTTAACATATATTCACTGCTTACTGACAACTTCAAGGAGCGTCCGAACTCAATCATTAACTACGTGGATCAGCCGAAACAGAACGGTTATCAGAGTTTTCACACACAACTGTTGTCGGACTATGGCGTGTGGGAGGAGATACATATACAGTCAGAACGCATGACGAAGAAGTCACATCTGGGCTATATGTTGGAGAACGGCAGGCGCGACAAGGTAATATATGAGTGGCTGGAAACATTCAGAGGCGTACTGAAAGACGTGGCAAGAAACACGGAGGAAGGCGGCAGTTTCTTCATAGAGTCAGTGAGAGCGTCATTCTATAACGATGATATACAGGTCTATACACCAGATGGCCGCTCGATGAAACTGCCCAAGAACTCAACGGCAATAGACTTTGCGTTCGGCGTTCACACAGAGGTAGGACTGCATGCGAAGTACGCTAAGATTAACGGTCACCTCGCTTCGGTGAAGACTTTGCTAAAACGCGGCGACTGTGTAGAAATAGGTACCGACCCGAATGTGTGGCCACAAGATGACTGGGTGAGCAAAGCAAAATCATACAGAGCACTGAGAAACATACACATCTACCTTGACAAGAGACCCAAACCACAGTATCACAGATGCCCATTATGCAATCCTATACCAGGAGAGGAGGTGATAGGCTTCCGTAAAGAGGACGGAACTATAACGGTACACAGACGTGATTGCGCCGACGCCATAAGCCTCGCGTCACAGTTCGGGGACAGCATTGTGCCGGTGGAGTATAAGGAAGACCCGGCGGTTCTGTACTCGGCGAGCCTTACGGCCAAGGCAGTTGACAGGCAACACCTGCTAAGTGACATCATAGACAGCATTTCCAACAAACTGCAACTGAGCATAGACCAACTGCATACAGTGACAGAAGACGAAATAGTAACCTGCACAATAAACTTCATGGTG
>CALYTD010000022.1 GCA_945486445.1 uncultured Prevotellaceae bacterium | reverse complement strand
CACCTGATAATCTAATGGTCCGCTTTTCAAGCCTCAAAGTTAATGCTTTTATTTCACTTTCGCAAGTGTATAGTGGTAAAAATAACACTTGATACTCCCATGGCACTCACACCACTATGCCGTGTGAAAAGTTCAGGGGGCTTGTTAGATATATGCCCATTTTCGCTTATAATAAGGTGAGGATAGTTATCGGTGCCTTAATGAACAATTCTGTATTATGTCATCATTGTCCTTTTGTATAAGAACAAAAATAGGTGCAGCAGAGTATAAATCTGCTGCACCTGTGCTATGTCTTTTGTTGTGCTGTGTGCGATATTCTATACGCAAAGTTCTACAATCTTGTCAATGGCAGCCTTCAAGCCTTCTGCGTTCTTGCCTCCTGCCGTAGCAAAATGAGGCTGTCCGCCTCCGCCACCTTGAATGAGTTTGCCTGCCTCACGCACTATCTTGCCTGCGTTCTTGCCAGCCACCACAAGGTCATCAGAAAGGGCTACCGTTATGTTGGGTTTGCCTCCTACTTCACAACCTAATGCTACTATGAGGTTTTCCGGGAACTGTGCACGCAATTGGAAGGCAATATCCTTGGCGTTCTGTGGGTCAACAGGACAAATGCCGGATATTACTTTTATGCCGTTTACATCGTTGGCTTTGCTTATGAGAGCCTCCTTGCACTGCATAGCCTTCTGTGCTTTGAACTCGTCCACTTGTGCTTGCAGTTCCTTGTTGTCGTTAATGGCTTTCTCAATTGTTGCCATCAGGTTAGGAGCATTGTTGAAAAGGGCACGGAGGTCGTTAATCATGTCTTGTGCATTATCCATCATTTCCTCTACCGCCTTGCCCGTTATGGCCTCTATGCGGCGCACTCCAGCAGCGACACTGCTTTCTGCTGTTATACGCACCATGCCTATCTGGCCAGTGGACTTTGCGTGGCAACCGCCGCAAAATTCAACACTGTTACCGAATTTTACAACGCGCACCTTGTCGCCGTACTTCTCACCGAATAATGCTATGGCACCCAGTTGCTTTGCTTCTTCTATCGGTGTGTCACGGAATTCCTGTAAAGGGATGTTCTGTCTAATGTTCCTGTTTACGATATGTTCTACCTCGCGTAACTGCTCAGCGGTGACTTTCTCAAAGTGTGAGAAGTCAAAACGTAGATAATCAGCAGTTACGAGCGAGCCTTTTTGCTCAACATGTGTACCGAGAACTTCACGCAATGCAGCGTCAAGCAGGTGTGTACAGGTGTGGTTTGACTCTATGGCATGGCGGCGATCAATGTCAACACAGGCCATGAACTCTGCCTCCGGGTTCTCTGGAAGCTTATTGACAATCTGTATTGCTACGCCGTTTTCCTTCTTCGTATCAAGCACTTTTATCTCTTCGTTCTCACTTACGAGTACGCCGGTGTCACCTATTTCACCGCCCATTTCGCCGTAGAAGGGAGTGTAGTCGAGTATCATCTCGTAGGCAGTGCTCTTCTTCTGCTTTACCTCACGGTATTTTACAATATGACAGGGGTATTCTGTGTAGTCGTAACCAACGAATGATGATTCTGCATCTTTTACCATTACCCAATCTCCGAGGTGTACCTCAGCAGCGTTACGAGCCCGGTTTTTCTGTTCCTGCATGCAAATGTCAAAGCCTTTACCGTCAACAGTCATGCCCTGTTCGCGACAGATTAGTTCTGTGAGGTCAAGTGGAAAACCAAAGGTATCGAACAATGTGAAGGCTTTGTCGCCTGCAATCTCTGTCTTACCTGCGCTCTTTGTCTCGTTGATAACTCCTTGCAGAAGGCGTATGCCGTTCTCTAGTGTGCGTAGAAATGATGCTTCCTCTTCTTGCATCACTTTCATGATTAGTTTCTGTTGTGCAGGGAGTTCGGGGAATGCGGCACCCATTTCTTCTACAAGAGTGGGGACAAGTTTGTATATAAAGGCCTCTTTCTGTCCAAGGAAAGTGTATCCATAACGCACAGCGCGACGCAATATGCGGCGTATAACGTAACCGGCTTTTGCATTGGAAGGCAGTTGTCCGTCTGCAATGGCAAACGCAATGGCGCGCAGATGGTCAACAATAACACGCAGAGCGATGTCTTTTTTCTCGTCTTCACCATATTTACATCCTGCCATCTCTGCCATAACAGTGATAAGAGGCTGGAAGATATCCGTGTCATAGTTAGATGTTTTGCCTTGCAATGTGCGCACAAGTCGCTCAAAGCCCATGCCTGTGTCAATGACCTTGGCAGGCAGTCCTTCAAGAGAACCGTCAGCCTTGCGGTTGAATTGCATGAATACAAGGTTCCAAATCTCTATCACTTGCGGGTGATCTTTGTTTACAAGCTCGCGTCCAGGAATCTTTTCTTTTTCTTCTTTAGAACGTGAGTCAACATGTATTTCTGAGCAGGGGCCGCATGGTCCAGTGTCACCCATCTCCCAGAAGTTATCATGTTTGTTACCATTTATTATGTGGTCTTGGGGCAAATACTGCTCCCATATGCTTGCTGCCTCATCATCGCGCTGCAGTCCTTCTTCCTCTGAACCTTCGAATACTGTTGCATATAGGTCGGAAGGGTCAATCTTTAATACATCGACAATGTATTCCCATGCCCATGATATGGCTTCTTTCTTGAAGTAGTCACCAAAAGACCAGTTGCCAAGCATTTCAAACATGGTGTGGTGGTAGGTGTCATGTCCTACCTCTTCAAGGTCGTTGTGCTTGCCAGAGACACGAAGACACTTTTGCGTATCGGCCTGCCTGCGGCTCTTGGGAGTTGTGTTTCCGAGAATGATGTCCTTAAACTGGTTCATACCAGCGTTGGTAAACATCAGTGTAGGGTCATCTTTTACCACCATAGGTGCTGATGGTACGATGAGGTGTCCTTTGCTTTCAAAGAATGATTTGAAAGATTCACGTATTTCTTTCGCTGTCAACATTGTTTTGTTGTTTTGTTGTTTTTTCTGTTCATTTTGAATGCAAAGTTACAAATTAATTCTGGTTTTCACAAACTTTTTCACTGTTTTGTTACTCTGTTACTTAGGCTCTTTGCTGCTTTTTATACTCTATCTGGTATCGTTGGAGTAAAAACGAGGTGTGAAATTCGGGTAAAGTAGTTTGTTACCTCATACACTCTGTCTTTATGTGAGCGTTTATTTACCCATGAATACAAGATGAACTGCCGAATAAGTCGATAGATCTACCATATTTATCTCTTATTTGATGAAATGTAATAAAAATCTATCTATTATGCAACTTTTTGTTAATAAAATTTGCGTAATAATGACAAAATGTATGAATTTGTATCAAAATTAGAACGCGAAGATATTTTGTTTGCTTCTTTGTAGGTTTCAATGCTGATGCTACAAATTGGTAATTTGATGGATAACACAATAATGTGGTAATGTGATTTGGGCCAGAACGCTCTTGCAGGATAACAACACGACAACATTATTTATATATTAGGATAACAACAACACAAACACAATTACAATTATGGTAGAAAACAAATTGTTGAGAGTGCTGGGACTCAAGGAGTCTATCAGCATGACTATTGGTACAGTAGTGGGCGTAGGTCTTTTCACATGTGGTTCCTCACAGATTGGCCTTGTAGGTTCCTGGATTATCGGTTTCACGTTTGTATCACTCCTTGTAAGTATCTGGCCGTGTCTTATATATGGCGAAATGTCAGCTGTGTTGCCAGAGGCAGGAGGTACATACAACTTTGCTAAGCGTGGACTTAACCGCATTTGGGCAAATATGGCGGGCTGGCATTACATTGTTTCTGTGGTTGCCATTGGTGCAGGTGAGACCCTTGCCTTTTCTAATTATTTCACTATTCTGCTTCAAGCCACAGGTTTTGACATAACGTGGCTTAACCCTCGTATTATCGCTTGTTTGCTGGTAGCCATTTTCTTGGTGCTTAACTATTTTGGTATCAAGCAGTCAGGCAAGGCTCAGACGTTCTTCATTTTCTTCTTCTGGGCTTGTAGTATCTGCTGGTTTCTTTACATGATACCCAAGATTCACCTTGAATACTTTGGCGGTATAGCAATGGACAAGATGCCTCCATTTAAGGAAATGATGTATATCTTTGGTCTTGTATGGTGGTGTTATACTGGTTTCGAGACCTGTGTGTCAGTAGGTGGTGAGACAAAATACCCTCAATATACTCTTCCACGTGCGTTGAAAATCAGTGTATTACCTACCAGTCATCTCACGGTGGGCGACTTTCGTAACTGGCTTCTTAGCGAATCAACAACAAGTGGTATGTTGGCACAGGTGGCACCTGCCATAACTCCTGAGATGGCAGCAGATGTAAGTAAGATGATGCGCAATCAAGACCTTATGCTTGTTGCTCAGAAATGTATCGTGGTCACTAAGTTTCGTGACACCATAGGGCTGCCAGGGCATCTTTCAGTAAGGCTTCAGCCTAACCACCCTGTTGACGACTTGAAAGGCATTGCCGTCAGTATTGTTGATGGACTTATGTACGGTAGTGATGATGCCGTCATCGGAATCAACCCTGCGAGCGACTCGCTGCCGGTGCTAACGGAACTGAATTACATGCTGGACGACATCATACAGACATACGAAATACCTACGCAGAGTTGCGTACTTACGCACGTCACCACCTGCATGGAGATGATAGAGCACGGTGCGCCGGTCGATTTGTTGTTCCAAAGCATAGCAGGTACGGAGGCTGCCAATGCCGGCTTTGGCATAAATCTCAAGATGCTTGATGAGGGATATGAGGCTGTCACCTCGCTACGTCGTGGTGCCGTAGGCAACAACTGTATGTATTTCGAGACGGGGCAGGGCTCCGCTCTGTCCTCTGATGCCAACTTCGGCGTTGACGAACAGACCTGTGAGGCACGCTGCTATGCCGTGGCACGCCGCTACAAACCGTTGCTTGTCAACACCGTGGTGGGGTTCATCGGACCGGAATACCTATATGACGGTAAGCAAATCACGCGTGCAGGACTGGAAGATCACTTCTGCGGCAAGTTGATGGGTGTGCCTATGGGGTGCGACATCTGTTACACCAACCATGCTGAGGCCCACCAAGACGATATGGATAACCTGCTTACTTTGCTTGTGGCAGCAGGCGTGAACTATATCATGGGCATACCGGGCGCTGATGACATCATGCTGAACTATCAGAGCACCTCATATCATGATGCGCTCTATGCACGTAAACTGCTCGGCAAACGTCATGCTCCTGAATTTGAGAAATGGCTGCAACGCATGAGTGTCATTGATGACAATGGCGACATATTGCCCATTAATAATACTAACAGACTAATGCAAATAGAACATATGGAGGCTGTAAATGGATAAGGAAAACACATTGACGGTGGGGCAAGAAGGCTTTTTTCACCGTGACCCTTGGGAGGAACTGAAGCGTTTTACCGATGCCCGCATAGCGTTGGGACGCACGGGTTGCAGTGTTCTTACAGACGAATATCTGCGTTTCAGCCTTGCACATGCCCGTGCACGAGATACTATCAATTTGCCGTTTGACAGGCAGCTGGTACGTAAAAGACTGGAGGATATGGGCTTAGACGTGGTCTTTGCTGAGAGTGCCGCAACGAGTAGAGATGTGTTTATACGGCGTCCCGACCTCGGAAGAAGGCTTAGTGAGGTCAGTCGTGAACGCTTGCGTAAGATGAAATACGCAGGTGCTGACGTGCTGATAGTCATTGGTGATGGCCTGTCGAGCAAGGCTGTCCACAAGCAGGCCGTGCCGTTAATACACGAATTTCTGCCTTATATGCGTGAGTTAGGGCTCTCCGTAGGGCCTGTTGTGCTTGCCAAGCAGAGCCGTGTGGCACTGGGTGATGACATTGCAGAGGTGAAGAACTGCGGACTTGTGGCTATGCTTATAGGCGAACGTCCCGGTCTTTCATCGCTGGACAGCCTTGGATTGTATATGACATACAAGCCTTTCGCCGGTCGTCTGGAGAGTGAGCGCAACTGCATCTCCAACATACGGCCGGAGGGTCTGCCGTATGATCGCGCAGCATTCAAACTCGCCTGGCTTGTGGAGATGGCGTTTGCAAACAAGGTTAGCGGCACAGCCCTGAAAGACAAGAGTGATGATCCTGCGCAGTACCGCGTTCTGAAGCCGCATCAGTCGCCGCAACTGCTGTTATGACATCCACGATTTTACAAAAGAAAGTCAAGCCCGGAGTTATGTTTAGAGAACTCCGGGCTTGATTGTATTATACGTATTCCTGCATAAAAAAGTCCGCCAGATGTTGCTTTTGTCAATGACAGCGGCAAACATCATAGCGGACCACCCACCTTATAAATAATATCTTATGAATTCTCTGTTATCATTTTCTGTGTGCAAAATTACTCTTTTTCTCTGTTTTCGCAAAGGAATAACCTCGTTTTATATGCGCACACACCTTTTTCTTGACAAGTGTCATCGATGGAGTGTAAGGTGGTTCATCGTATGGTGTTTTATTGGTCGTAAATCTTTGGGGAGTGTGTTTCTTGAGGTTATGATATGGTGACTGTGGTGCTATGATGGCCGTGCCGTGGTGAGTGGCTATGGTGTAAAAAGTAATCAGCTGTTAATTACATTGTGATTAACGGCTGATTGCAATGTGATTAACGGCTGATTGTTGTGGGAGTTGGTGAGTATGGTTTTAGAGTGTTGTCTTGTTTTACTTTCCAAACTCCTTTTGTATCACTATGCCGATGCCCTGTGTGTTTAGTGAACTGCGTGTGAAGTATCGGTCGTTGGACTGGTTGTACATCTTGAGTGCGAAGTTCCCGTTTGGCGTAAGGAGGTATTGCAGGGTGAAGTCGCCTATGAAGTTCTGCGTGTCGGTATTGATATTGTCACGGTAGCCGAACTGCCCGTTGAAGATAAGTCGGTTATTGAACATTCTTCCGCTTAGCAATCCCTCATATATAGCGTTGTTGAATCCGTCGGTACCGGGTGTGATGTTTGCGCCGAATGACCAGTTTGTGTTGCCTGTTACTTGTCCAAGCACGTTGTTGAATTGTTGTGACAGTGTTCCGCTGAGGAAACTTTGCATGGCAAGGGTTGACTGTTTGGTGCGTTGTGTGTTCTCGTCGTCGTTGGTCTGGGAATAGAATCGTCCTATGGCGAGTAGGTACAGCACCTGCTGGTTCATCTCTTCCTCAGAGTTTATTACGGAGTAAACCATCTGTCTTGCGTCCGAACTGAGTGATGGTAGGTTTAGTCCGAATTCCACCTTTGGCTTTTCTGGTGTGCCTGATATGTTCATAAGACAGTTTACAGGCACATTGTTTGAGGTGAAGGAACTGCCTATGTTGAGGTCGGCCAGTGACACGCTGTTTAGCGTATAGGCTGCTTGTAGGTTTAGTATAGCGTTATATGGGTCTCCTGCGAAGGCTATTGTGCCGCCTTTTTGGAAGGCGAAGTCACGGCGCATGAGGTTCTGTATTGTCATCTTGTATGTGCCGTGGTCAATGACGTAGTTGCCGAAAATGTCTAATGAGCCCTTGTTATAGTACTGTACACGTAGTGTTCCGTTGCCGAAGATGTCCACGTAGTCGCCTGTTGTCTCGTCCATGATAAGGTGCAGGCGTGCGGTGGGCGTGACGTTTAGCATGAAGTTCAAGCGTATGTTGGCTCTGTCGTTGCCGGCATTGAGCAGGTGTTCCGTGTTAGTGGCTTTGCTAATGGAGTCTGTCTTCTCGGTGTTTCCGTTGTTGGGGGTGGTTTTGTCTGCGCTTCCCCATGTTATGAAGTCCTGTGACTTTATGGCTTCTGGCGAGGAAGCGTTGTATGTAAAGTACGTGCCATCAAGCGGTGTGCAATCTGCGGTGATGTTGACTTCGTTTCCCTTTCCATGTACTCCTATCTCGCCGTCAATGACAGCATATCCGCAGAAGTTGTCTTCTGCGTCAGGTATTGGGCAGTTATATGCTATGAGACGTTTGGTCTTTGCCGTGATGTCGTATGATATTCTTCCGAGGTTACGGTGGTGTACTCCTCCTTCAAGGTATGCTATTCCGCCCATTTTGTCCTTTATCGTTAAGGAGTTGAATAATATGTCGTTGGGAATGAATGATATAGTGTCATTCTCCATGGTGTAGCGACAGCCGGTAGAGGTCAGTGTGAACGCCCCTTGTGTTTTCACTTTGCCTTCAAGGTTGATGGCGTTCAGCGGACCGTGCAGGCGTAGGTGTCCCGTGCCTTGCAGTGCTATATCGTTAAGGAAAGATCCGCAGAAACTCTGCATGAAGTCCAGTTGGGTGTCATGCAGTGTCATGTTGAGGTCGATAGTGTTGCGAATAGGGGATATGTTGCCGTTGACAAGCAGTTCAGTAGTATCACGTACCGCTGCGCCGTCAACGTTTATCTGCCCTTCATCGTCGTTATAGTCAGCGTTAAGAGACATAGTTCCGAGTTTTCCCCCCTCAAACTTGAAGTCCTTTATGGTGAGAGTTGCCATGGCATTGGGTTTCTGCATCACGCCAGAGCATACAGCACTGCCAGAGGCAAGACCGTCAAAGTCAACGGAATGGAAGTTTACAAGGTCGAGAATGTATCTTACGTTAATGTCTTTTAGTTCCGCCGCTATAGTGTCGTTGGGGTTGGGTGAGGCCGTTCCGCTGACGTAAAGGTGCTGGCTGTCGTTCTCAATGGCGAGATGGTTTATGGTAAGACTGCCGTTCTTGTAGCTTATTCCGTGTGAGCGTATGTTCCATAACGTGTCGCCAACGGCAAATGTGGAGTGGGGGATACTCACCTGTATGTCTGATGAGCGGTTTGTGCCAACGTTAAATTGTGCCACGCTGTTTAGTGCGCCACGGAAGATGTTGGCCCGCTGATTGTCCCATGACAGTTTAGTGCAGAGTGTGTTATCCTCGCCTTTACAGTCAAGCGAGATTGCTACTTGTCCTGTCTTGTCGTTTAGGTAGGTGTTGATTGTGCTGTATATCGCGTCTGTCTCTGTCCATACCCTTATGTCCGTGCCTTTTAATATCGTTCCAGAGATGTTTAGGTCAGGTGCTGACAGTGATATATCAGCGCTGCCTGTGGATGAGTTTACATATCCCCCAGCACTCAAAGGACTGTTGATAGTGAGGGGGAGGGCTACAAGGCGTTTTACAAAGTTGAGGTCTTGCACTGTTACATCAAAACGGAAGTCGTTGGAGTTTATAGATGGTGCTGGCAGGAATGTAGCGGCTGGCAGGTGGGTTGTGATGAGGTTTGTGAAACTCTTGACTATCGTTGATGCGGTAAAGTCCCCATGAAGGTAGGCATTGGCGAAGTCACTGTTCATGTTTATTGTTTTCTTCCCATCCTCAGTGTGCCCTACTTCCATTCTTATTTCTTCCAGATAGGTGTCAGCCTTGTCACTGTTGGGATTGGTGATGCTGATGTCTGTGAGGCTTACAGAGCCAGAAATGTCATCTATGCTGGAGCCACTGGCGTCAGCGTTGAGTGACAATGCGATGCGGTCGCCTGCAAGTTGTCGGGTGAGGTTAAGCGCAGAAGGGCAGAAGTCGCTGAGAGATACCTTGGCATGAAGTCCTTTCCGTCTTCCGAGGTCTGCCTTACCGTCGAAGGAAAGCCTGATGTTGGGGTCCTGTATGCTAAGAACTCCGCTGACAGATTGGCCTGTATATGCCATGTCCGTATTGATGTTGCGGTATGTATAGTTGCGGTATGTCAGTTCAGAGATAGTACCTTTGGCCGTACCAGACGTGATGTTCCATTGTTTGTCAATACCAGCCATTAAGGCAAGTTCGCATTTCAGGCGGGTAAGTTGTTGTCTTGGGAAAAGTGGAGTGAGGTCTAAGACTGAGGTTTTGATGGTAGAACGTACCTTCCCGGCATTGTATTCACCGTTTACAGATACCTTACCCGCCTTGCTGGCGCTGATGTCTGCATTGGCAGAGAGGTGACTGCCGCCATTCATGCGGAGGCGGCCTTTTGCGTCAATAGCACCTATATATCTTATTGGGTCAGGCAAATTAAGTATTCTTGCCATTGTCCCCATAAGACTTTCAGT
>CALYTD010000021.1 GCA_945486445.1 uncultured Prevotellaceae bacterium | reverse complement strand
TAATCCATCTCAAGCGTTACCGTTTCTTCGACATTGGCACAGACCATTACTATTACGATGACTACGAGAACGAACGCAGCATCAATTACATTACCGAACACTCCTATATGCCCGCTCTCAACACATTGTTAGAGATGGTAAAGGAGCACGGAGACTATTTCCGCCTTGCGTTCTCGCTGTCAGGTGTCGGCATGGAGCAACTCGAACTGCACGCCCCTCAGGTGCTGGAGAAACTGCAAGAACTTAACGAGACCGGATGTGTGGAGTTCCTTACGGAGCCATATTCACACGGTCTTGCAGGTCTGGCTAACGAGGAAAGTTTCAAGCGTGACATAGAGAAGATGTCCGACAAGATAGAGCAATACTTCGGCAAACGCCCCACGGTGATGCGCAACTCCTCACTCATCTACACCGATGAGATAGGTGCTCAGGTAGCGGCATTAGGCTATAAGGGAATGCTTACGGAAGGAGCCAAGCAGGTACTGGGATGGAAGTCTCCGCACTTTGTGTATAACTGCAACATGGCGCCGGGCCTGAAACTGTTGCTGCGTGACGTCAATGCCTCTGACGACATATCCTTGCGTTTCAGCAATACCACATGGCCGGGATACCCATTGTTCGCCGACACATACATCAACAACCTGGCATCATGCCCGGAAAGCGAGCAGGTGGTCAACATATTCATGGAACTCTCTGCCCTCGGCATAGCCCAACCGCTGTCAAGCAACATACTTGAATTCCTCAAAGCACTGCCTGTATGCGCCAAGAACGCAGGTCTGGAATTCCTCACACCGGGCGAAGTGGTGGACAAATACCCAAGCGTTGGCGCGATAGACGTGCCCGACACGCTGTCATGGGTAGATGAAGAGCGCGACTGCTCTGTATGGCTCGGCAACCAGATGCAGCGTGAGGCGTTCAACAAACTGTACAGCGTGGCTGACAGACTGCTCATCGCTAAAGACCCGCGCCTGCTGCAAGACTGGGACTATTTGCAGGCATCTAACAACTTCAGGTTTATGACCACCAAGCCAAGCAACTGCAACATAGACCGCGGAATATACGACGGACCGTTTGACGCTTTCACCAATTACATGAATATCCTTGGCGACTTCATCAGCCGTGTGCGCTCTCTCTACGGAGGTATAGAGAATGAGGAGCTGGAGAACATGCTCACCACCATCACTAACCAAGGCAAGGATATTGAGAACAAGGACAAGGAGATACAGCGCCTGCAAACGAAACTCGCCAAGTTAGAGGCCGCCAAACCAGCCAGAAAAACTGCCACGAAGAAAGAGGCGAAGGCGTAAGCCATGTAACACGCAATCATTAACGCGGGTTCTGAGGGGGTGTCTGCAAGCAGGTTTATAACTGTATGGCAGTCAACAGCAAAGGGATGCAAATGTAATTTGCGCCTGATTACCTTGTAAACAGCGCCTGATTACCTTGTAAACAGCACTTGATTACGAGGTGAACAGTATCCTATTGCCTGAGATGCGGCAGCACTGACTTAGCCCAACCCACGTTAAGCACCAACATACACAGACAGGACACCTGTTGTGAGAACATCAGAATCTCACAGCCATCAGTATCAAACCCAAGATTGTTCACACTGACGGTTGTGGGATTTTTCTATCTCCCATACCTTAAACCATCAACTTTCCAAATATGCGACGCCTATTATCAACCTTCTTCCTGATACTGATTACATCAGCCACAACCCTGCACGCACAAGGCACGGCAGACGATTATAACCGCGCTTACGCATTGCAGAAAAAGTACAGCGGCAGAAACTGTTACCACACCAACGCCAATCCACGGTGGCAACAGGCCTCACACACCTTCTGGTATATAAGGAATACCGCCGACGGTGACGTGCTTGTCACGGTTGACGCGGACAAACTGCAAGAGACAGTGGAGACGGACAAGGGCAAGATAGACGCCAGGCTGAAAGAGGAGAGGGACAGACAGCCGCGTCAGGGCACGCGCCACTGGATGGAGGTGGACGACGAGAAAGGCAACGCCCCCGTAGCGTCACCTGACGGAAAATGGCTCGCTTTCATCAAAAACGACAACATATACATACGCGACAAGGAGGGGAAAGTGGAGCGGCAACTGTCTGTTGACGGGACACAGGGAAACTATTACAGCAGCCATATACAATGGTCGCCGGACGGACGGTACGTTGCTTCATGCCGCATACGCCCGGCGGAAAAGCGGTATGTATATTATGTAGAGTCGTCACCGGCAGACCAACTGCAACCCAAACTCCACAAACAGGAATACGCAAAGCCCGGTGACGAGCTGCGCTTCAAAGTGCCTTGCATATACAGCACCGACGGAAAGCGGAAACTTATACCCGACATCTCATTGTTTAACCACCAGTATGACATCTACGGTCCACGCTGGGAGGAGGACGGAAAGCGAATAACCTTTGAATACAACCAGCGCGGGCATCAGGTATATCGCCTGCTTGAAATGAGCGCGGAGGACGGGACGGTGCGCTGCATAGCAGAAGAAAAAAGCGACAAATACGTTTGCTACAACCGCATCTTCCGTCATTTCCTGAAAGGCGGAGAGCAGATTATATGGAGCAGCGAACGTGACAACTACAACCACCTTTACCTCCTGAACCGCAAGGACGGCAGTGTGGCAAGACAGATAACGAAAGGCGAGTGGTACGTAAGGGAGATACTGAAGGTTGACGAGCAGTCACAACAGATATACTTCGCCGCCAACGGTGTCAACAAGACAGAGGACCCATACCTTATACACTATTACCGCATCGGCTTTAACGGCAAGGGCATGACGTGTCTCACACCAGAAAACGGCACTCATAAGGCGTGGTTCTCAAATGACATGAAGTATATTGTTGACCAATACTCGTCCATTGACAAAGCCCCCGTCACCGTGTTACGCAGCGCGGACGACGGGAAAGTGCTCATGACACTTGACAAAGCAGACATAAGCAGGCTCACAGCGGAGGGATGGAAAGCACCGGAAGCCTTTGCAGCACCTGGTCGTGACGGCAAGACCTTGATGTACGGACTGATACAACGGCCGTCAAACTTTGACCCGACAAGGAAATATCCCGTCATAGAATACATCTACCAAGGACCGGGAGACCAGTATGTCCCCAAACGCTTCACCCCCTACAACTGGTGGATGACCTCGCTCGCGGAACTTGGCTTCATAGTTGTCATGGTGGATGGACTCGGCACTTCTTTCCGCAGCCGCACCTTCGAGAACTTCTGTTACAAGAACCTCGGAGACGCAGGCATACCCGACCACATAGCGTGGATAAAGGCCGCAGGCGAGAAATACCCCTATATGGACCTGGACAGGGTGGGCATCTACGGCTGTTCGGCAGGCGGACAGGAAAGCCTCTCCGCCCTGCTCCACTACCCGGAGTTCTACAAATGCGCTTACAGTGCCTGCGGATGCCACGACAACCGCATGGACAAGATATGGTGGAACGAGCAATGGATGGGCTATCCCGTTGCCGAACACTATGCCAAGAGTTCCAACGTGGAGAACGCGCACCTGCTGCGCCGCCCGCTGATGCTTGTCGTCGGAGAGATGGACGACAACGTTGACCCCGCCTCCACCATGCAGGTGGCCAACGCACTGATAAAGGCAGACAAGGATTTTGAGTTGGTGGTCATACCCGGAGCACGGCATACCATGGGGGAAAGTTACGGAGAACACAAGCGGTATGACTTCTTCGTAAAGCACCTTCTGGGCGTAAATCCCCCGAAATGGGAAGACATAAGAAAATAAAAATAGCATAATTTATTTGTCTGAACGAAGTATTTGATGTAACTTTGCATCACAACAAGCAACATACTGACTGACAAAACTCATGAAAAAAGCGTTATCAACAATCATTCTCTGCGCAATAATCATGGTCGTACAGGCCGCTGATTACGCAGGTTATTACCAAGGACTGCCCATAGAACTTAAACAACCTGAGGCGCCGGTAATCAAAGACAGACGCGTATCAATAGCAGATTTCGGCGCAACCGGCAACGGACAGACGTTGTGCACGGACGCAATACAGAAGGCAATAGACACACTTGCCGGGCAAGGCGGCGGACATGTCGATGTGCCGGCAGGCATTTGGCTTACTGCTCCGTTCCAACTCAAATCAGGAATAGACCTGCATCTGGCACAGAACGCCATAATACAACTTACAGAAGACCGCAGTTTACACTTGAAACAGGGGCAGAAGAAGGCTACTTTCGCTATCACCGCCTCCGATGCGCACGACATATCCATCACCGGAAAGGGCATAATCGACGGCAACGGAGAGTTCTGGCGCGCGGTGAAGAGGGGCAAGCAGAGTGACGTGGAATGGCGGGAATACCTCGCACTTGGCGGCACCGTGACCGAGAAAGGTGATCTGTGGTATCCGTTCAACCTCAAACATCAGGGCAACATAGCCCCGACAATGGAGCAACAGGAGCGAATGCGTGTCAACATGATACGCTTCACCAACTGCCGGAGGGTGCTGGTGCAGGGCGTAACATTACAAAACTCGCCTAAGTTCCACCTCACTCCGAACGACTGTCAGGACGTAATAATCGACGGAGTAACCGTACGCTGCCCGTGGAATGCACAAAACGGCGACGCCATCGACATCGGAACGTGTCAGCGTGTGCTCATAGTCAACAACACCATTGACTGTGGCGACGACGGAATATGCATGAAAGGAGCCGTAGGCGAAGAATCACTCAACCACAAACCGTGTGAAGACATACTCATAAAGCACAACACCGTATTCCACGGTCACGGCGGCTTCGTCATCGGTTCAGAGTTCTGTGCAGGCATGTACAAGATTGTAGTATGTCACAACACGTTCTCCGGCACAGACACAGGACTGCGCTTCAAGAGTGCCATTGGGCGCGGAGGAAAGACCGGGGACATATATTGCTACGACATAAACATGACCGACATAAAGGGAGAGGCTATAATATTTGAGACAACATACGCTGACAAGGCGGTGTCAGGAACCACTGGTCCTGCCTCTGGAACGAAGTGGGTACCGGAGTTTAAGGACATGAACATATACAACATAACATGCAGCGGCGCCAAGACCGGCATCAAGGCAAAGGGCGCAAAGGGCATGGTGCACGACATAAACATAAGCAACTCCACCATATTCTACACCCAGACGGCTACCGACATAGACAACACCTGCGACATAAAGATGAAAGACGTAAAACTCATAACATACAAATGAACACACAACAGAATACAGGCCATGAGGTCTATGGCAGACAAGAGATTCCGGTACTGCTGCTTACCGGTTACTTAGGCAGCGGAAAGACCACCCTGCTGAACCGCATCCTCTCCAACGAGAAGGGCATAAAATTCGCCGTGATAGTCAATGACATCGGCGAGGTTAACATAGACGCGGACCTCATACAGCAAGGGGGCATAGTGGGACAAAAGGACGATTCACTCGTGGCTTTGCAGAACGGATGCATCTGTTGCACGCTGAAAATGGACCTCGTGGAGCAGATTAACGACATTACCAAGATGCAACGCTTCGACTATATAGTCATAGAAGCAAGCGGAATATGCGAACCTGCCCCCATAGCACAGACCATCTGCTCCATTCCTTCGATGGGAGAGCAGTACAACTCCGGCGCGACACCCGTGCTGGACTGCATCGTAACAGTTGTCGATGCACTGCGGATGAAAGACGAATTTGCCTGCGGCAAGAGCCTGATCGACAGCCAGATAGAGGAGGAAGACATTGAGAACCTCGTCATACAGCAGATAGAATTCTGCAACATCATATTGCTTAACAAGGCCTCAGAGGTCACCCCGGAGGAACTAAAATATGTGCGCGAGGTGATAAAGACACTGCAACCCAAGGCAGAGATAATAGAATGTGACTACGGGAACGTGGACTTTGACAGGATTCTCGGCACCGGAATGTTCGACTTTGACAGCGTAGCCACATCGGCAGCATGGATAAAAGAGATAGAACAGCACCATGGTGACGAGGAGGAAAAGCACCATCACCACCACGATGAGCACGAGGAAGGACACCATCACCATGATGACGGGCACGAGGAGCATGACGAACACTGCCACCATCACCACGGCGGAGAATGCACCTGCGGGCATCATCACCACCATCATCACGATGAAGGAGAGGCTGAGGAATACGGCATTGGCACGTTTGTGTATTATGCCCGCAAGCCGTTTGACATCACTTTGTTCGATGATTTCATTGCCCGCCGGTGGCCAAAGAACATCATTCGCGCCAAGGGCCTGTGCTGGTTTGCAGATCAACCACACCTGTGCTACATCTTTGAGCAGGCTGGCCGCCAGGTGAAACTGCAAAACGCAGGGCAGTGGTATGCCACCATGCCGGAGGAAGAACTACGCCAATTCCGCATAGAGAACCCTGGTGTGAACCGTGACTGGGACGAGGAATACGGCGATCGCATGCAGAAACTGGTCTTCATTGGTCAAAAACTCGACAAGGAAGCAATCACAAAGGAACTTGACGCATGCCTGGTAACACAGTGAAATGACTAACGAAGATTTCATAATACATAACCGTGAGGCTGACATACGCTCTCTGGCACTACAGAAAGTGCCAGAGGGCGTAGATGCTTTATGGTGTCTTCGCCAGATAGAAGGCTACCAGTTGGCAAAGAAGAAACTGCCGGTATGGGCGCAAACAGAAGGTATATGGTATCCTCCACGCCTGTCAATGGAACAATGTTCAAGTGAGATTACAGCACAATACAAGCGCAGTATCGCCGCAAGACTGACGCGAGGAGAGTCACCCGGCACATTCATTGACCTCACAGGAGGTTTTGGCGTAGATTTCAGTTACATGGCACAAGGCTTCAAAAAAGCCATATACGTGGAACAACAAGAGGTGTTATGCGATGCGGCAAGGCACAATATGCCCATTCTCGGACTGCAAAACGTGACCATAGCAAACACCGACAGCGAGACCTTCATTGACAACACGGACCAGGCGGACATCATATATATAGACCCGGCACGCCGTAACAGCACAGGCAGAAAGACCATAGCAATAGAAGACTGCACGCCGGACATCACGTCCTTGCAGCACAAAATACTTGCAAAAGCACGCTATGCCATAACCAAACTGTCGCCGATGCTCGACATAACACAAGCCCTACGCACACTGAACAACGTCTGCGAGGTTCACGTTGTCAGCGTAAAAGGCGAGTGCAAGGAACTCATCTGTGTGCAATCTGCCTCACATCCTGACGGAATCATAACTTACCACTGCGTCAATCTCTCCACCCCCGACGCATCTTTCACGTGCACCGACCGTGGTGGCAGTACCGCACAGATACTCCCTAAGGACACACCCGTAACAGGAATGCTGCTGTTTGAGCCCAACGCCAGCATACTTAAAGCGGGAGTACAGGATGCTTTCGCAATGCAATACGGCCTGCTTAAACTCCATCCCATGAGCAACCTATACGTCTGTGACGACGCAACCATGTCCCGCCACACCGCCAATGACGACCTGAAAGGTCTGCCCCCGGCACGCATCTTCCGCATAATTGACGCAGGAGACTTCTCCAAGAGTTCGCTGAAAACACTGCTGCGGGACTGTGACAAGGGCAACATCACCATACGGAACTTCCCTTCCACGGTTGCGGAATTGCGCAAACGCTTACGCTTAAAGGACGGAGGAGACACTTATTTCTTCGCCACCACCATGCAGAACGGCAAGCATATACTGATAAAATGCACCCGCTGGTCAGATAACCCGGCGTGACAGCACGCCTATTCCATTCAGTTTCAGCAGGCTGTCACCCTCTGCCGCATCCAGTATAGCCTTCTGTTCTTTCTGCAAATAGATGGGGGCATCCTTACGCAACGGCAGAATACGCAACTCCACCCGCTTGCCTTTCAGGTCAGACAGGCGCACAAGCATCGGCTTACCGTTCCAGAAATTGTCCTGAACAAGCACCCCGTCAGCATACACTCTCGCACAGTCGCCGTGGTAATCAACGCTCAGGAACAGTCCGTCCTTCTCCATTTGTAAAGAAGGATGAGCCACAAGAGCATCCACATCAACCGCATACAGGGCTGCATTTTCAAAGTCCTTGTCTGTTGGCATGGCCGCAACTTTCTGTGTCCCCATCGTTATCTCACGCGGTGTCCCTGCCTCTTTCACAAGGCGGGTATCTGCCTTCACGCCGCCTACCATGCTCCAATACTCTTCCTTTATGTTCCCTCTGTCTTTATAGAGTATGCCACCGTCATGCTTGGCATAACGCAATGCACCGTCTATCTTATACGCGCGGCGTGCCGTAGCGTCAGAGAGCACGCATACCGTCATGCCCTTCACCGTCATGGGCTTGTCCTGCTTCACGGAGTATCTCTTGCCGTCAACCCACACAACGGGTTTCATGCCCTTTATGGAAACGAAGTAAAGGGTGTCTCCCACGTGGCAGAACGGCTGTGCGTCTGCCGTCACCTCATGGCCTTTCCACGGCATACGCACGGGGCGAACGTATGCCCTACCCCCTTCATTGAGTATGCGCACATAGTCGTTATAGAACTCAAAGCATCCGCGGCGGGCGTAGTTTGCCGACAGGGTGTCAACATCCATCAATGCAAGTTGCTCTCCCCAGTCCGCAAGGAACTGGTGAAGCAGCCGCGTCTGGTGGTAAGACACCTTGTCAGGCTGTCCCATCTCGCCTAACGGACACTGGAAATCGTATGACATAACGGGCATGTCATTATAGTTAGTGACCGTCGTTGCCTGTGTCTCCGCCATCGTGTGCTCCGCACAGTAAGGGTTAGTTCCGCCATGATACATATAATATCCCGGCAGGTTTGAGCCCGAACCGAGTTTGCATACAGCCAAGGGCATTGCCTCATTGCCTGTCATGTTGATACGACGGTGGTATGCCTGCATCATTCCCCCGCCCAGTTCACAAGTGAGGTAAGGGTACATCATGTCCTTCTTCTCCATCTTCGTGTCCTGATTAGTGCCGAAAGTCTCCGTCGCTATCACGCTGCTCACCCTCGTGTCCTTCATTGTGAACGCCTTAGGATAGTCCCCCGGCATATCTTTAAGGCTACGGTCCCAGAAGCCGTCAGCATAATCCCCGTACAGCGGCAGGAGTTTACCGAACTCCTCCTTGCCGTTCAACTTAGGCCAACCTGTACGTGTATAGAACGGAGTATCAAAGCCTATGCTTACCGCCATGTCCTTCAACGCCATATAATACTGCCACGGTCCGCGGCACTCGTTTTCTATCTGCACCCCGACGACAGGTCCTCCGTGCTTCCACAGCATGTCACTCGCCTGTGCGAAGACATTGCTGTACAGCCGCTGCGTAGCCGCCATAAAGCCCGGTGCCATAGAGCGCAACTTGTATTCCTTGGGGTTCTCCTGCGCCTTCCGCACTATCCAGACAGGGAAGCCGCCCTGATATACCTCGCCATGGCAGAACGGTCCTATGCGTAACACAACGGGCATACCCTCCTCTTTGCATATCTCAAGAAAACGATGCAGGTTGCGGTTGCCGCTCCAGTCCCACTGTCCCTGCCGTGGCTCATGGTGAATCCAGAAGCTGTATGTGGCAACCACCGTTATGCCACCAGCCTTCATCTTCCTTATCTCCCTGCGCCAGTCCCCCTCAGGCACACGTGAATAGTGTATCTCTCCCATCACAGGCAGCACGTGCTTACCGTTGATTATGAAACCCTTGGAATCCACCTCAAAGGTTTCGCCACGAGGATTTGTCTTTGTTCCGAACTTAAACACCTGCGCATCAGCAACAGCGCACAGCACTGCAAGGAGTGCAGTAAAAAGGATTCTTTTCATTATCAGTTTATTAGTTAGTCTATAATAGTTATATAGATATAACGCATCAACCGCTGTTATATTGCCTCCCCACACGGGAAACGAACGTTGGTGTCACGGTTCTTATAATTTCAGGCAAAATAAACAGGCGCTGATTACACAGTGGGGCGCTTCCGGCAAAGCGGACATTCTTCAGATAGCTGAGCCCTGCGAAGGCGC
>CALYTD010000020.1 GCA_945486445.1 uncultured Prevotellaceae bacterium | reverse complement strand
GATAGCCTTCACGCACACCAATCAGAACGGAGAAGAGGACGATTCCTTTGTCAACGGGCAGCACACCACGCAGGGAGGCACACACCAGTCAGCGTTTAAGGAACACATTGCCAGAACAATCAAGGAGTACTTCGGCAAATATGAGTATGCAGACATACGCAATGGCCTTGTCGCTGCCATAGCAGTCAATGTAGAAGAACCAATATTCGAGTCCCAGACAAAAATCAAGTTGGGCTCACTCACGATGTCACCAGAAGGCGTTTCCGTCAACAAGTACGTCGGAGACTTCGTAAAAACAGAAGTAGATAACTTCTTACACCGTAACCTTGACGTGGCAAACGTCATAGAAGAAAAGGTAAAAACATCAGAACGAGAGCGCAAAGCAATGGCAGGCGTGGCGAAACTGGCACGAGAACGAGCCAAGAAAGCAAACCTCCACAACCGCAAGTTGCGTGACTGTCGAGTGCATTATTCCGACCCTAAGGGTGACAGACGCGAAGAATCGTGCATCTTTATCACAGAGGGCGACTCCGCAAGTGGCAGCATTACCAAGAGCCGTGACGTCAATACGCAGGCCGTTTTCTCCCTGCGTGGCAAGCCACTCAACTGCTATGGGCTGACAAAGAAGGTGGTATATGAAAACGAGGAGTTCAACCTCTTGCAGGCAGCACTTGACATTGAGGACGGACTTGACAACCTGCGATACAACAAAGTCATAGTAGCCACGGACGCGGATGTCGATGGAATGCACATCCGTTTGCTCACCATCACATTCTTCCTGCAATTCTTTCCCGAGTTGATAAAGAAGGGGCACGTCTTCGTTTTGCAGACACCGCTGTTCCGGGTGCGCAACAAACGCACAAAGATAAAAAACAAGAAGATTGTTGCCGAAGAGGACATAAGGCTGCAAGAACGTGGTGAAAAACCCAAGGACTTTATCACACGTTACTGCTATTCAGACGAGGAAAGACTGGCAGCAATAGCCGAACTGGGACCAGACCCGGAGATAACGCGTTTCAAAGGACTTGGAGAAATATCGCCGGATGAGTTCGCCGGCTTCATAGGACCGGACATACGACTGGAACAGGTGAAGTTACACAAGAGCGATGAGGTGGAGAAACTGCTGGCATATTACATGGGCAAGAACAGTATGGAGCGTCAGAACTTCATCATTGACAACCTCGTCATAGAGGAAGATATACCTGAGGAGGACGTGTATGAGTAAAGGTTTTAGGTCATAGGTTATGGGTTGTGGGTTTTAGGCCATGCCGCCAACAGCCCAATCCGAAAGACCTGTGACCTAAAACCCATAACCTACAACCTGTAAAAAGAATGACAATAGGCAACATAGACTTAGGAGACAGACCGCTATTCCTCGCTCCCATGGAGGACGTTACGGACATAGGCTTCCGCAGACTGTGCAAACGCTTCGGTGCGGCGATGGTATATACCGAGTTCGTGGCAGCCGAGGCGTTGGTGCGTTCGGTAAAGGCAACAGTGCGCAAACTCACCATCAGCAATGATGAACGCCCCGTAGGAATACAGATTTACGGACGCACCACGGCAGATGTGGTGGAGGCTGCGCGCATAGTTGAGGCAGAAGCGCACCCCGATGTCATAGACCTCAACTTCGGATGTCCCGTAAAAAAAGTGGCAGGCAAGGGCGCGGGAGCAGGTATGTTGCAGAACATCCCGCTGCTGTTGGACATGACCGCCGCCGTGGTCAAGGCCGTAAACACGCCTGTCACGGTAAAGACCAGACTGGGATGGAACAGTGACAACCTCGTAATCACAACCCTCGCAGAACAACTCCAGGACTGCGGCATACAGGCATTGACCATACATGGCCGCACAAGGGCGCAGATGTACACCGGTGAGGCGGACTGGACGCTCATCGGAGAGGTGAAGAACAACCCGCGAATTACAATTCCTATCATCGGCAATGGCGACATAACGTCACTTGAACAGGCTGACAAAGCTTTTGACAAATACGGCGTTGACGCAGTAATGATAGGTCGCGCCACCTTCGGACAGCCGTGGATATTCTCGCGTTCCGCCACTACCGGCGAAGGCGGGGAGGCTCTTACGCCAGCGCAGAAGATAGATATTCTGCTGGAACTGCTGAATATCAACCGCCAATATATAGGCGATGACTACCGCGCCATACTCCACACACGCCGCCATCTCGCCTCCACCCCCGTCTTCAAGGGCATCCCCGACTTCCGCCAGACACGCATAAAGATGCTCCGCGCCAACACGGTTGAGGAACTGGAAGGCATACTTGAGGAACTGAAAGACTGTCCTTTACTGGGAAAACAATAATCTCCGTGATATCCGGAAATTACAGATAACACGGCAAAACTTTAGCAATATGAAAGAAACACTTACCATAGTAAAAGTCGGCGGAGCCGTGGTTGAAGACCCGGAGCAGCTTGCCGCGCTCCTTGACAACTTCTCCGCCATCAGCGGAAAGAAACTGCTTGTGCATGGAGGAGGTCGCCGCGCCACCAAGATAGCCGCCCAACTCGGCATCGAAAGCCACATGATTGGCGGACGACGCGTAACCGACGCCGAAATGCTCTCCGTTGTAACGATGGTCTATGGAGGCCTTGTCAACAAGAACATCGTGGCTAAGTTGCAGGCCAAAGGCATAAATGCCCTCGGACTTACGGGCGCGGACATGGACGTAATACGCTCACACAAGCGGCCGTTGAAGAAAGTACACATGGACGACGGCACCGAACAGATGGTGGATTTCGGCTTCGTGGGCGATGTTGACAGTGCTGACGGCAACCGCCTCGCACAACTTATAGACAGCGGTATAGTGCCCGTTGTGGCACCTTTGACACACGATGGCGCAGGCAACATACTCAACACCAACGCCGACACCATGGCCTCTACCGTGGCAAAGGCACTCGCCGACAAATACGACGTGACCCTCATCTTCTCCTTTGAGAAGCAAGGCGTGCTGTCAAATCCCGATGATGACAACAGCGTCATACCCGTTATCACGCGCGAGTCATATAATAAATATGTAGAAGACGGCGTGATTTCCGGAGGCATGATGCCCAAGATAGAGAACTCCCTCGAAGCAGTCGAGGCAGGAGTGAAGCGTGTTATCATCACCCTCGCCACCAAGATAGACGGCAAACACGGAACGGTTATAAATTAAGGAATGAAAAATCAAGAGTTGAAAATTAAAAATTGTGATTACCATACAAGCCATAAACAAGAAGCGGGCGCAAGGTATAAGCATTCCGTCATGTAATCACAATTTTTAATTTTCAACTCTTAATTGTTAAGTATAAGTGGAATGCTCGACGTAAAGCGCGACATATTGCCCCTCAAGAACGCCATGTACCGCCTGGCACTGCGCATTACGCCCGGCAGTCAGGAGGCCGAGGATGTCGTGCAGGACGTAATCATCAAACTCTGGAATATGCGTGATCGCCTTGAAGATGTCGATAACCTCGAAGCCTTCGCCATGCGCATGACCCGCAACCTCGCCCTCGACCGCCAGCGCATGAGGGCCAACCATACCGAGTCACTCGACGTGGCAATGGAACGCCCGCAGGCCGAAGACACCCGCAGCGATGCGCGGGAACAGGTAGAAACCATACGGGCAATGATGCAACTGCTGCCTGAAAAACAACGCTCCGCCATGCAACTACGTGACTTTGAGGGCTATTCTTACAAGGAAATAGCCGAGATGCTCACCATGACCGAGGACCAGGTAAAGGTCAATATCTTCCGCGCCAGACAGTTTATAAAGACAAAGTTAACTTCCTTTAACTAATAATTCTGTAACATTTTGCCGTTCCCATCCGTCGTACCAATAGAGACGAGTGGGAACGGCACTTGTTTTTTGTCGTTCGGACGGCAGTCGTCTGGCGCACAAACAGCCACTAACGACGGTGCTCCCCGCAGTCCTCAACCTTACACCCCACAACAAAACGAAAATGACAATGGACTATACATACATAGAGCAACTGCTTGACAAGTACTTCTCCTGCGAGACATCGCTCGGAGAGGAGCAGATACTCCGTGCCTTCTTTGCGCAGGAGGACGTTCCAATACGCCTGCTGCCATACCGCCAACTCTTTGCGGAGATGACGCAAAGTAAGGCAGAGGAGGCCCTTGGCACAGCCTTTGACCAGAAGGTGCTGGCCCTCATCAGTGAGCAGGAGAGCCGTCAGCCGTTGCACGTAAAGGCACGCATGGTAACCATGCAACGCCGTCTCAGACCGCTCTACAAGGCCGCTGCCTGCGTGGCAGTGGTGCTTGCCCTCGGACAGGCAGCACAGATGCCATACAGCGAGAACCCCGCAGAGCAGGAGAACATTGCTAACATCATCAAGACACCAGACATAAAGAAGGGCGAAAACGCAGTGGCAAAGTCAGACACCACGGCAAAGTCTGCGGAGGTGACAGTGCTACCAGTAGCAAACTGACAAGCCCCGGAGGTGTCATCAGGTAAGAGATAATATTTTTTCTATGCTAACAATATCCTATTAAAACAAGTCTTAAAACAACAATTAAAACAAACTCTGCCACAAACCCGCGATGGGTAAGCAGGCAGTCGCAATCTTTTTACGACGATATGGGAGGGCTATCGGCGACACGCCGCAGCCTTCCCTTATTTGTTTCCGCATTTTTATCCCCCAACAGTTTTTATTCCCGTGGTTAAGAGTATTTCTCCCTTCCCCTGGGTTATTCTTTTGTTCCCCCCGCAATCAGCGCTCTTTAACCCCGCAGTCAGCACCAGATTACAACGTAAAAAGGCCTCTTTCACAACGCAATCAGCACCAAATTACAAAACCACACCAAAACAAAAACAAGACAAACCGTCACACCCCGCAAAACAACACACACACCACCACATAAGCAACAGTCCACCCAAAAAACCACCCCAAGTGCATAAATAATGTTAAAAACATTGTGTAGTCCACTGAAACTCCGTACCTTTGTACGGATAAAACGTGAAATACAAGCCGACGTGGCGACGCTGCGTCAACAGATGTAAGTAAAAACAATAAAGATTTTCAAAACAATTCGATGAACGTAATTACAAAAACCGTCTCCCTGCCCGATGGACGCACCATCACCATAGAGACCGGAAAACTGGCCAAGCAGGCCGATGGCTCATGCACACTGCGCATGGGTAACACCGTACTTCTGGCCACCGTATGTGCCGCAAAAGACGCAGTGCCAGGCACAGACTTTATGCCACTGCAGGTAGAGTACCGCGAACAGTATGCCGCAGCAGGCCGTTTCCCCGGCGGATTCACAAAAAGAGAAGGCAAAGCCAATGACGACGAAATCCTGACCTGCCGTCTTGTAGATCGCGCTCTGCGCCCACTCTTCCCCAGCGACTATCACGCTGAGGTGTATGTTAACGTGATACTGTTCAGCGCTGACGGTGTGGATCAGCCCGACGCACTGGCAGGTTTCGCAGCATCATGCGCCCTCGCATGCTCAGACATACCCTTTGAATGCCCTATATCAGAAGTCCGCGTAGCAAGAATAAACGGAGAATACATCATAAACCCAACCAAAGCGCAGATGGCTGACGCCGATATGGACCTCATGGTGGGCGCGACGGCGGAGAACATAATGATGGTTGAGGGCGAGATGAACGAGGTGCAGGAGATAGACCTGCTCAATGCCCTCAAGGCAGCGCATGAGGCTATCAAGCCAATGTGCCAGTTGCAGGTAGAACTAATGAAAGAACTCGGCACAGACGTAAAGCGCGAATACTGCCACGAAGTAAACGACGACGACCTGAAAGAGCAGGTAAAGGCAGAGTGCTACCAGAAGGCTTACGACGTGGTGAAGCAGGCTCTGGAGAAGCATGCGCGCGCAGAAGCGTTCGAGGCGATAATAACCGAGTTCAAGGAAAAGTACGCAGCAGCACACACAGAACTCACGGAAGACGAGTTAGAAGAAAAAAATGCCCTCGCGGACAAGTACTACCACGACGTAGAAAGAGACGCAATGCGCCGCTGCATACTTGACGAAGGCGTGAGACTTGACGGACGTAAGACAACAGACATACGCCCAATATGGTGCGAAGTATCACCACTGCCAATGCCACACGGAAGCTCTATCTTCACCCGTGGCGAGACACAGTCGCTCACAACGTGCACACTCGGCACGAAATTAGACGAAAAACTCGTTGACGACGTGCTCGAACGCTCATACCAACGCTTCCTGTTGCACTACAACTTCCCACCATTCTGCACAGGAGAAGCAAAGGCACAGCGCGGCGTGGGACGCCGTGAGATAGGCCACGGACACCTCGCTTGGCGCGGACTGAAAGGCCAGATACCCGCTGACTTCCCATACACCGTGCGCATAGTAAGCCAGATACTCGAATCAAACGGCTCATCATCAATGGCCACAGTGTGTGCGGGAACACTCGCACTGATGGACGCTGGCGTGCCAATGAAGAAGCCAGTCAGCGGCATTGCGATGGGACTCATAAAGAACCCAGGCGAAGATAAGTATGCGGTACTGTCCGACATACTCGGCGATGAAGACCACCTTGGAGACATGGACTTTAAGACTACCGGTACAAAAGACGGTCTTACAGCCACACAAATGGACATAAAGTGCGACGGACTGTCATACGAAATCCTTGAGAAAGCATTGATGCAGGCAAAGGCAGGACGTGAACACATACTCGGATGTATCACTGACACCATAGCAGAACCACGTCCGGAACTCAAGCCACACGTACCACGCATCGTGCAGATAGAAATACCTAAGGAGTTCATCGGCGCGATAATAGGCCCTGGAGGCAAGATAATCCAGCAGATGCAAGAGGACACTGGCGCAACAATCACTATCGATGAAGAAGACGGAGTAGGCAAAGTACAGGTGTCAGGACCAGACAAAGCCTCTATAGACGCAGCCCTCGGCAAGATCAGAAACATCGTGGCAGTACCAGAAATAGGTGAAGTATATGACGGCACCGTGCGCTCAGTAATGCCTTACGGGTGCTTCGTAGAGATACTGCCAGGCAAAGATGGCCTGCTGCATATATCCGAAATAGACTGGAAAAGACTTGAAACCGTAGAAGAAGCAGGTATCAAAGAAGGCGACAAGTTGCAGGTAAAACTGGTAGATATAGACCAGAAGACCGGCAAATACAAACTCTCCCGCAAGGTGCTTCTGGACAAACCAGAGGGCTATGTGGAGCGAGAAAGACGCCCAAGACCAGAACGTAGGCCACGACCAGAACGTGCTGACCGCGGAGAACGTGGTGAACACAATGACCGTCACCCACGTCACGGACAGGAATAAGGCACGATAAACATAGGAATCAGCCCCACTCCCAGCCACTATATCGACATGATAGGGCGGGGGCGGGGCTTTTTCCTGCATACAATATCTACATGATGGCATCAATGAAATCACTTGCTAAGGACACTGCCATATACGGACTTAGCAGCATTGTGGGCAGGTTTCTCAACTATTGGCTTGTTCCTCTATACACAAATGTTATCTCAGCGGCCAGCGGAGGGTACGGTATTGTCACTAATCTGTATGCCTATACCGCCCTGATACTGGTCATTTTGACCTTCGGAATGGAGACAACCTTCTTCCGTTTTGCCAACAAGGAGGGTGAGAACCCGCACTGTGTATTCTCTACGGGCATAGTTGTCGTAGGCACGTTGACGGCTGTTTTCATGGCGGCAGTGTGCCTTTTCCTCGGTCCTCTGGCCTCTTTCATGGGCTATGTGGGCCATGAGGACTACATAATGATGATGGCTTGCGTGGTGTCTTTGGACGCATTGCAGGCTATACCGTTCTCATATCTGAGGTATAAGAAGCGTCCTTTGAAGTTCGCCGCGCTCAAATTACTGTTCATTATGCTCAACATTGGGCTGAACCTTGTATATTTCCTGTGGCTGGGTAAGGACGATGTGTTCTATATCTTTGCGCTGAACCTTGTGTGTACGGGGCTTATAACCTTCTTCTTCATACCTGAATTTGCCCATGAACACGTGGCGGCGAGGGAGTATTGTCGTGCTAACGGTGTGCCGTTCCGCATTGTTGACCTCTCCTTGTTGCGCCGTATGCTGGGGTATTCGTGGCCTATCCTCGTGCTGGGCATAGCCGGAATACTCAACCAGACGGCTGACAAGATACTCTTCCCACTGGTATTTCCTGATGCTGTTGAGGGCAAGGTGCAGCTCGGTATATACGGTGCTTGCGTGAAGGTTGCTATGATCATGGCTATGATAACGCAGGCTTTCCGCTATGCCTATGAACCGATTGTGTTTGCAAAGGCCAAGGATGGCGACAAGAAGGAGTATTATGCCCAGGCCATGAAGTACTTTGTCATCTTCACACTCTTTGCTTTTCTCTGCGTGATGGGCTATATGCCGCTGCTTCAGTGCATAGTGGGCGCGGAGTATAGAGTAGGTCTTCGTGTGGTGCCGATAGTCATGGTGGCGGAGATTATGATGGGTATATACTTCAATTTGTCCTTCTGGTACAAGTTGATTGACAAGACAATATGGGGTGCATGGTTCTCTGCCGCGGGCTGTGTGGCACTTGTTGCTGTCAACGTTGTCTTCATTCCGCAGTACAGTTACATGGCTTGTGCGTGGGGAGGAGTGGCTGGTTACGGCACGGCTATGGTCCTTTCCTACGTTGTAGGGCAGCGTAAGTACCCTATACGCTATGACCTCCGGGGCCTGTTGGGTTATGTTGTGATAACGGCGGGTATGTATCTGGCCATGGATTACATCGCCTCTTACGCTCCGCTGCACGCTCTTGGCTGCGGAACAATACTGCAAATAGTTGCCAATACGTGCATGATAGCGGTCTATTTAGTGGTTGTGGCGCGCAGGGATATGCCCCTGTCGTCACTGCCGGTGATAGGAAAAAAGTTCAGAAAGTAACATTTTTGCATGAAAAAGACACTCTCTTCGTTATACCTGTTATTATTGTCCCTCCTCCCCTCGGCCGTGTTTGCCGATGAGGGTATGTGGACATTGTTCGACCTTCCGGACGCTGTCTATGGGCAGATGCGTGCCGGGGGCTTTGCAATGCCCAAGTCATCACTTTATGAGGACAGCCTCTCGCTGACGCAAAGTGTGGTTAGTTTCTGCGGATATTGCACCGGTGCCGTTGTCTCCAATAACGGATTGCTGTTCACCAACCACCATTGTGGCTTTGAGGCGATACGCCGTCACTCCACCGTTGAGCACGACTATCTGCTCAATGGCTTCTCCGCCGACTCGCTGGAGGCGGAACTTCCGTGTGAGGGGACGTTCGTTTCGTTCATGCGCTCGCAGCGGGACGTGACGCTGATGATGGACTCTCTCGGCATTGACACGCTCGATTCATACGGCAGGACGGCACTCATCGACTCCGTGCAGGCGGTGCTTACCGCCGGCGCAAAGGCGCAGGACAGCACCTTATACGTGGAGATTGACGCCTATTATGAGGGCAATGCCTACTACGCCACCACCTACCAGCGCTATGAGGACGTGCGCCTTGTCTTCGCATTGCCTAAGAGTATGGGTAAGTTCGGCGGCGAAACAGACAACTGGATGTGGCCAAGACAAACCTGTGACGTGTCTGTCTTCCGCATATACGTAGATGCCAGGACCGGTGGGCCTGCCAGATACAGCCCCGACAACGTGCCGATGAGACCGCGCACATGGCTTCACGTCAGCACGGAGGGCTACGAGGACGGCAGTTTTGCGATGGTGATGGGCTTTCCAGGCTCAACGAAACGTTATCTCAGCAGTTACGGAATACAGGAGATACGCGACTGCGTCAACGACCCGATGCAGCAGGTGCGTGGGGTGAAGCAGGCCGTAATGAAACGCCACATGAACGCCTCGGAGGAGGTGAGGATAAAGTATGACTCCAAGTATGCACAGAGTTCAAACTATTGGAAGAACTCCATCGGCATGAACAAGTGCATAGACTCCATCGGCATCGTGCGCCAGAAACAACTCTACGAACAGCGCATCAAGGCGTGGGCAGATACTGCCAGCACAGCGGTGAATGGCCCTGACCTCGCGCTTCTGGCCCGTCTGTACGACAAACGCAAGGAGGCCATGAGAGCCTTCACCTTCTTTGCCGAGACATTCACACGCCGCAGCAATAACGAACTGGCCG
>CALYTD010000019.1 GCA_945486445.1 uncultured Prevotellaceae bacterium | reverse complement strand
TGCAGTAGCTGAGATTTTCACGGTTCCGGTAAATTTTGTCTGCCAAAATACGGCTCCGCCTTTGACGAGGGAAGGTCACTAAATATCTTTGAACTTGATGCCGCGTCAAACAACGGTGTGGAGCATATCAAGGCGCTGATGGAACAAACACGCATCCCACCACAGACCGGTCGCTACAAGGTGTTCATCATAGACGAGGTGCACATGCTGTCAACGGCGGCCTTCAACTCGTTCCTTAAAACGCTGGAAGAGCCCCCATCATACGTCATTTTCATTCTCGCAACAACGGAGAAACACAGGATTCTGCCTACAATCATCTCCCGTTGTCAGGTGTATGACTTTGAGCGCATGACGGTGCAGGGTATAATCTCCCACCTGAAGCATGTGGCGGAGAGTGAGGGTATAACGTATGAGGACCTTGCCCTCAACGTGATTGCCGAGAAAGCAGATGGCGGTATGCGTGACGCATTGTCCATATTTGATCAGGTAGCGTCGTTCTGTCAGGGTAATATAACGTACCAAAAGGTTATAGAAGACCTCAACGTGCTTGACGCTGACAACTATTTCAGCATAGTAGATGATTGCCTTGACAATAAGGTTGCGGAGGTAATGGTGACGCTTAACAACATACTCGCGCGGGGTTTTGACGGCGGACAGACGGTTAACGGTCTTGCATCGCACATACGTAACGTGCTGATGGCGCTTGACCCACAGACAACAAAGTTGATAGAGGCTGCCGAGACACAGCGGCAACGCTATGCGGAACAGGCGAAACGATGCCAGCCTAAGTTCCTGTATAAGGCACTGAAACTGCTTAACCAGTGTGACGTGAACTACCGTATGAGCAGCAATAAGCGTCTGCTTGTGGAACTGACGCTGATACAGTTGGCACAGATCACGCAGGAGGATGACGGCGATGCCGCCGGTGGGCGTAGGCCCTGTAAACGCTTAAAATCACTGTTCAGGAAACTGATGGGGGAGATGGCTGCCGTTAACGCCGCCTCTTCTACACTTCCCAAGGGGGAGAGGCAGTCACAGGAAAACGCTGTTAACGGAGATAGTGACCGCGGAATGGTGGCAGAGCCACTGCAAGGCACGTATGATGTTGCACGACTAACAACGCCGGTGACAAGAGATAACGCCGCTAACAATAAGCGGCCGCATATCAAGATTGGCTCGATAGGCGCATCGTTCAGCAAGATAATGGGTACAAACGCCGTAAACCGTCAGGTGGAGGAGAAGATACCACTTGGCGAAACAGCCAATGAGGCGGCGGAATTTACGGAAGATGACGTGCGCAGGGAGTGGCTGATGATGTGTAACAGAATGATGCAGACCAAGCAGAGCGCACTGGCAAAGAGAATGATGAATGTGCAGTTGAAGGTCACGGAGTTCCCACACATAGACTGTATAGTGGAGAATACGATGTTACAAGGTGACATTGCCGAGATATTCAACCGCGTGCAGGTGACAATGGCAAAGTGTTTGCACAACGGCGGAGTTACAATGACGCTACGACTTGCTGAGCAGAAGGAAGTGGCGCGCAGGTTGTCACCACATGAGTTTATGCAGAAGTTGATAGACACGAACCCTGCTTTTGCCGCCATGCAGAGGGAATTGCAGTTGGAGGTAGAGTAGGGGAAAATACGAACAGGTGCTGATTACACGGTAATCAGCACCTGTTCGTATTTTCGTTTCTATATGGTAGTTTTGTTTTCCAGTCGTTGTGTGGCCATCAACTCATACTTTGTGCCCGGCCGTCCGTAGTTGGCGTAGGGATAGATGGATATTCCGCCACGTGGCAGGAATATGCCTGTGACCTCTATGTACTTCGGGTCCATGAGCTTTATGAGGTCTTTCATGATGATGTTCACGCAGTCCTCATGGAATGCTCCGTGGTTGCGGAAGGAGAAGAGATATAGTTTCAGACTCTTGCTCTCCACCATTTTGCGGTCTGGCAGGTATGATATTTTTATCTCGGCGAAGTCCGGTTGCCCGGTGATAGGGCACAGGGAGGTGAATTCCGGGCAGTTGAACTGTACCCAATAATCATTCTCCGGGTGCTTGTTCACAAATGTTTCCAGCACCTCCGGAGCGTAGTCGCTGCGGTACTCCGTCTTCTTTCCAAGGAGCGTCAGCCCCTCGTCCGTGCGTTCGTTCATGCCTCTTGCTCTCTGTCGTCAATGTTGTTGCCGTTTGTTGGCTTCAAAACCTCCTCGAAGTTGGTGATGCCGGCATCGACAAGTATGTTATACCACTGTATGAGTTTCTTTATATCACTGTTGTGTACGCGCTCGCGGTCGAAGTTGGGCAGGAACTTTGCGAAGTAGTCTTGCAGTTCCTTGCCTGACGCCTTGCGCCAGTTGAGGCTTGACTTCTTACCCTCCTCCATGTCGCGGAGTGCTACCATGACATTCATCAGCGGCAGATCGTCGTCTTCTGTGTACATGGCTATATCGGCGAGTGATGTTACACGGTCACTTGCGAATGCTGGGATGCGCTTGTGTGAGCCGTCGAGTGTCTCGACAATGAGGCTCATCTTTGCGCGTGAAACGAGTAGATAAAGTCCGGGTTTGCCTGAGATGGGAAGAAGGGGTTTCTGCATTGTGTTGTTTGTTTTTTGTTTTATATGTGGATTCTTGTTTTATCTGATAGTGCTGTCGGTGTCTTTTTCGGCCTTTGCGAGTGCTGACAAGAGTTGTTCTATCTGGCTGTCAAGGTTGGAGATACCGTCGTTTACTATTACGTAGTCGGCTTTGTCAGCCACGATGCTTTGGTCAGTCTGCTTGTCGAGCCACTCCTTTGCCATGCTGTGTGTTATGCCATCACGCTGCATTATGCGTCTTATGCGTGTCTCGGCAGGGGCGGTGACGGCTATTACCTTGTCCACATAGTGTTCGAGATGTGCCTCGTATAGTATGGCACTTTCCATCCATTGCAGTCCGGAACGGTGGAAGTCTTCCATCACGGCGGGGTGTACTATGGCGTTGACACGTTGTTTGTTTTCTTCTGATGCAAGCAGAAACCTTGTCACGGCGGGCTTGTTCAGCGTGCCGTCGGCCTTGTATGCCTCCCTGCCGATTAGTGTTATCATTGCCTTTCGCAGTGTGGGTGAGGTGTGGAGCAGTTGCTTTGCCCCTTTGTCACAGTCGTATATGCGGATGCCGTGGTGCTCAAGTCTCTTGCAAACGTAGGACTTCCCTGCTCCTATTCCGCCTGTAATGCAGTAGCGCATGGGTGGTATGGGGTGTTTATTTGTTGTTTTCTATAAGATAATCCACTGTTGTCTGTTTGAGAAACGCTTTCACAATGCCTCGTGGCTGTGAGGTGATCCGCAGTTGAAGCTTCTCGGATTGGTTGGCAGGTAGTTCGTTATAGTCGGCAATCACGTTGAACAGTTCTGGCTTTACGGCCCCACTGTTTCTTACACCTACGGCAACTCTCACCTCAACCTGTGCTGGGAAGGTTTTTAAGGATATGTCTTCTGGCACGTTAACGGGCTTTATTGGTACCTTGATTGTCAGTTCCGTGAGTTGGTCTATGATAACGCTAATGCTGGAATTTTCGGTCTCCATCTTCGCACCCTTTATGTGTTGAAGCGCTATTGTGCGTGTTGTTGACTCGGAAATGTTTTCCATATTGACCACGTCTGTGTATGCTGCAGTTATTGTATCCAGTGCTTCTGCTGCTGCAAGTATGGTGATACTGTCGGGAGTGAGTGTACAACGGCTGATATAGTAGTTGGGTTTTGCGGATATGTTGCCGTTGATTATTACAGGAATACGTTTCTTGTTGCCCCGGCAGAAGTAGAAGTCCCAGTGCTCTGCCTTTACTGCCAGTATGGTGGTAGATTCATCCAGGCGTGGTTTTAGTAGTTTCTGTATTTCTGATGGGGTAACGGAACCCTTGCTTTGTGACTTTGCGTAGTGTAGGAAAGGTATGCGAATGTGGGGCAGATTGTTGTCGAATACGTATTTGATGAGGTTGAATCCCTTGTCTTTTAGTGTTACTCTGACGCTGTCGGGCAGCCCTTCCGTAATGACAATGTTTGTTGGTACGTCGGTAATTGTCAGCGGTATCTTTATTTCTTTCTCATAAGTCTCGTTGAGAGTGGTCATAAACCAGAACGCAGTACTTACCAAGAGGAAAAACAGGAAAACCAAGAACTCCTTGTTCAGAATGCTGAACAAGAAGTTCTTGGTGTCTTTATATTTGTGCTGCCAGTGCAGGGTGTCCATAGTATGTCTGTGGGTTTATGGTCCGCAGGACCGTCGTTGCTGGTGACGGTGAGCCCTTTTTACTTCTGCTGCTGTGACGCTGCGTCGGCGAATACGTAGTTGCGGTCCACGGTAATGGTAACGCCTTTTGATACTTCCAGTTCAAGGGCGTTCTGTTCTATGATTACTTTGCGAACGGTACCATATACTCCTCCTGCTGTGATGACTTTCGTTCCTTCTTTTATTGAGTTCTGGAAGTTCTTTATTTCCTTTTGCTTTTTCTGCTGCGGGCGTATCATAAAGAAGTACATGATGGCAAAGATTGCTACCATCATGATGATCATTGAGTAACCGCCTCCTGCTGCTTCTTGTGCGACGAGAATCATGTTTGTTGTCATGTTTGTTGTTTGTTTTTGCTTTTGTTGTTATTTTTTTCTTTCTGGCATCTGCTTGTGCATCTTGCTATTTGCTATAAGATGTCGTGCTATTGCATCGAGCATACCGTTGATGTAGCCTCCGCTGCGTGGTGTTGAGTATAGTTTTGCGAGTTCAACGTATTCGTTTATGGTTACGTTCACGGGTATGTTGGGGAACGTAAGCATCTCGGCTATTGCTATTTGCATTATTACTACGTCCATGTATGCGAGCCTTGAGAAGTCCCAGTTGCGGCTTGCTTCGGTCATGTAGCGTTGGTATTGCTCGGCGTTGAGTATTGTTGCGCGGAATAGTTTTCTTGCGTATTCTTTGTCTTCTTCGTCTGTGTACTCTGGTAGTAGTTCTTGTTTTGTGTCTGTCTTGGGGTCGAATCGCTTGATTGTTTTAAGTACGAATGTATCGACTACTTCTTTATCGTCGTTCCAGTACAGGCTTACTTCTTCCAGGGTGCTGTCCAGTTCTGTGTTGTTTTGTATGAATTGTTTGTATAGTTTGCGCCATACTTCGCGGTGGGTTTCGTATTCTTCGTCATTGGAATCCATGAATTCTTTGTATGCTTCGCTCTGTGTCATCTGCATATATAGGTTCTTCACGAATTCTGTTCGGTCTTCCCAGATGTTTTTTTGTTCCTCGGCGAAGGTCTTGAGCATACGGTTTTCTTCCAGTTGTACGGCGAATTTGTTGTATGCGAAGCTTTGTGATGGTGCTTCAGTGCCTTCGCGTTGTGCTTTGGCTGTGGCTATGTCCACGTGTTTTCTGGCCATGCGCGTCACTGCAACAATCAGTAACAGCAGGCTGTTATATAGGTGATACGCTTTTGAAAGGGAGAACAGCAGTTCTTTTTCTGCATTGTCTATGTTGTGATTGCCGTTCTGAAAGTAAGCGTAGGTTAACTGAACTGTCTTTATGCGAATGAGTTCCCTGTTTATCATGTTTTTTGTTTTGTTGTTTAAAATCTTGGCATCAGGTGTCCAAACTGCGATTGTTGTTTGTGGGCGCAACGCCTGATTTCGGGATAATAGCACGTGCAAAGTTACTAAAAAAATGGTGATTTTCCAAGAAAAGTGGGTGTTTTAACGCTTATTACACACTATTTTACGTTAAAACTTTGTGTATGTCAAGAAAAAAGTGTACCTTTGTCCCCGCTTTTGAGGTATGCCCTCCGCAGGGTGTTGGTATGCTTCAGTGTGATGGCGAATTAAGCAACCGCATTTTATTAACAAACTTAATTTAGAGTAACACAAAATGTTAGAAATTAATCTTACAGGCAAGAAACGTGCCGACATTGGCAAGAAGGCCAGCAAAATGATGCGTAAGGAGGGTCTTGTACCTTGTAATCTTTATGGTGAGAAGAGGGGAGAGAATGGTCTTCCTGAGGCTCTTTCTTTCTCTATTCCATTTGTTGAGCTTCGCAAGGCTATCTACACACCGAACGTTTACGTTGTGAATCTTGACATAGACGGCGCTGCTCACAAGGCTGTTATCAGGGAGATACAGTTTGAGCCTGTTACAGACGCTGTGCTTCACGTTGACTTCTACGAGATTACTGAGGAGAAGCCTATCGTTGTTGCCATACCGGTACAGCTCAATGGTCTTGCTGCTGGTGTGCGTCTTGGTGGTCGCATGAGCCTCTCTGTGCGTCAGTTGAAGGTTAAGGCACCTTACACTAATATTCCAGAGAAGTTGCAGATAGACGTTACAAACCTTGAGATTGGCAAGTCAATAAAGGTTGGCAGCCTTTCATTCGAAGGTCTTGAGCTGGTTACTCCGGCTGAGGTTGTTGTATGCTCAGTCAAGATGACACGTGCCGCTCAGGCTGCTGCTGCCGCTGCAAGCAAGTAATGTTGTTGCGGCTTGCCATGGGGCAAAAGTGAAATAGGGGTACTCTTGATATTCAAGGGTACCCTTTTTTCTTGTTTTTACATCTTTTTTGTCATACATTATTATATATAAATACACTGATGGAGAAGTATCTGATAGTGGGACTTGGCAATCCTGGTGCGGAGTATCACGAGACGCGGCATAATGCCGGATGGGTGGTTGTTGATGCTTTCGCAAAGGAGCAGGGTGTCATGTTTGAGGATAAAGGCTACGGTTTTGTGGCGGAGACAAGTGTAAGGGGCAGAAAACTCTTTTTGCTCAAGCCTGCCACGTACATGAATCTCAGTGGTAATGCGGTGCGTTATTGGCTTGAGAAGGAGGGTATCCCTACTGAGAACCTGCTCGTTATAGTTGATGACCTCGCCCTGCCGCTTGGTAAGATGCGCTTGAAGGGCAGTGGCAGCAACGGTGGTCACAACGGGCTGGGGCACATTCAGCAACTCATTGGACAGAGGTATGCCCGCTTGAGAATGGGCATTGGTGCGGAGTTTGGCAGGGGGCAGCAGGTTGACTGGGTGCTCGGCAAGTTCTCTGACGAGGACAAGGCCACGCTTGCGCCACTCATAACCACTGCCTGCGAGGTGATAAAGTCGTTTGTCCTTGCTGGCATAGACATAACGATGAATCAGTATAACAGGAAATAATAACTATAATTCCCAATTGGTTGTTAGGCCGAAGAGTACTTATGGCTGATCATTCCTAACTGAGAAAGAACAGGAATCTAATGCCATTTGGGAATATTTTTCATCATGGACAATGGAGGAAAAGAGGCTGAAATTTCAGGAGAGCGCACGTCTTGACAAGTGGCTGTGGGCCGCGCGTATATTCAAGACGCGCTCGGTGGCTGCTGATGCTTGTAAGAACGGGCGTGTGACGGTGAACGGTGCTAATGCCAAGCCCTCGCGGACGGTTAAGGTAGGTGAGACGGTTCACGTCAAGAAACCGCCTGTAACGTATTCGTTCAAGATACTCAACGCCATAGAGACGAGGGTGGGGGCGAAGTTGATACCGCAGGTTTATGAGAATGTCACGGACCCGAAGCAGTACGAACTGCTTGAGATGTCACGCATCAGCGGTTTTATTGACCGTGCCCGTGGCACGGGTCGCCCTACCAAGAAGGACCGTCGTGCGATGGATTCCTTTGTGGACCCAGCGCTGTTTGGCTGGGAAGACGATGATGACTGGGACGATGACGAGGAGTGAATAGCGGTGCCTGCTGTCGCTGTGCGTACTGCTCGGCGTGGTGAAAGGGTGCTGATTGCAGTGTGACAAGGTGCTGATTACATCGTAAAAGAGGCTTGTTTACAATGTAATCAGCACCTTGTCGTATTGTCGCCCGTTGGCTGTCGGTGTGGGAAGTGGGGTATGCCTTGTGGGGATATATACGTTAAACGGGCGGCAGGGAACGTTTTTGTCCCTGCCGCCCGTATTGTAGTATCCCAAACTGGGTGTTGTGTTTCAGCCAGTTTTGTCTGTGATGAAGTAAGGAAGACTTGTCTGCGGTCTTATGAGCGGTTTTGTCTGCTGTTGTTTTTCAGCGTTACGCCGTTTAGCACGGACGTGTCTTTGGCAGGTTGAATACGTCCTGCACTTCCTTCATCGCTTCTGGTGTCATGCCGTCAGGCTCGCTGCCCATGTTGCGTGCGCACATGTATATGTTCGCGGCCTTGCATAGAACGTCGGTTTGGTCGAAGGCGTCCATTATGTCCTGACCTACTGCTACGGTTCCGTGTTTCTCCCACAAAACCACGTCGTGCTTCTTGATTTGTTCCAGTGTATCCTTTGCCAACTCAACGGATGAGGGCAGACCGTAGGGCACGATGCCTATGCCGAGTGGTGCGAAGGCGAGGGTTTCCGGTATCATAGACCACAGTACGCGTGTCATTTCGTCGCCACGGAGGAAACGCTGTATGTGTGACATGGCCACGAGTTCTATGGGGTGGGTGTGCAGGGTGGCCTTGTAGCATGAGCCAGTTTCAAGCAGGTAGTTCTGCAAAGCGAGGTGTGTGGGCAGTTCTGATGTAGGCACCACAGGCTCGTCGGCTATTATCTCATAACTTGCGCAGTCGTCGCAGATGCGTACTATGGAGCCGTTCTGCATGGGCCAGCGTGCGAGGTCGCGCATACGTTTGCCTGTTCCCTTGCAGTAGAAGTACTTTCCTTTGAGTTGAGGCAGTGTCATTCCTATCTGCTTCACGGGTGCTATGGCGGGCATGGCCTTACATTCCTCGTCCATAAACTCGGTTACGTTGACGGTGATGTTGCCGCCGTTACGCTCGGCCCAGCCTTTCTGCCAGAGGTAACCTGTTACTTCTGCTATCTGGTTTATAACGGCCTCCAGTCCCGGACGGCCTTCCAATATACTTTTCATAGTGTTTGTTTGTATAGTTAGATTGTGTTTTTTATCGGGGGATTATCCTATCAGTTGTGGCAGGAAACTTGATACTATCAGCACCACAAGTCCTATAAGGAGTACGAGTATGGTGTTCATTGAACAGCCTTTCCATTCCTTTAACAGTATGCCCCACACGTTGGAGAAGGTCACGTTGAGCGCCATTAGTATGCAGAAAGAGAATGTCAGCAGGTCGGGAGAATCTTGAAGGAATCCCTGTCCCAGTGATAGTCCGAAGAACTGACTGTACCATAGCACTCCGGCGAGGGCGCAGAAAATGAGGTTGTTGCCCCATACGCTACCCTTGGAGTAGTCTCCCCATGTGTTGTTCTTCTGGTTCTGATAGAAGCAGTAGATGGCGTTTGTCACGAAACCACCAGTTGTAACGAGCAGTATAGCGGGCAGAGCCTTGAACATCGGGTCGGTGTTTTCAAAGTTAATGCTTTCTCCGAACGTGAGACCCACGTTGAAACAGCCACTCATAAAGCCAGCAAGCAGTGCTATGGCAAGGCCCTTGGGGAAGTTAAAGTCCTTCACAGCCTCCTTCTTTTCTTCCTCAGAAAGAGAGGCACTCTTCATTGAGCCTGCTATGCCTATGATGGCAATGCCGATTAATGTGACAACAACACCGATGATGACAGCGGCTGTCAGCCTTTCAAGGGCGTTCTGCTCTGGGAAGAATATGTTGAGCAGCACCGGTCCCATGATGGTTCCCAGACCTGCGCATGTGCCGAGGGCGATGGACTGTCCGAGTGCTACGCCGAGATAACGCATTGACAATCCGAATGTCAGTCCGCCCACTCCCCACAGTACTCCGAAGAATAATGTCATGAGTACGTTGAATGAATTGGCGCCGGCATATAGCCCGCAGAGTGATTCTCCTTCGGGTATTGCAAGCAGAGCACCTAACAACGGGAATATGAGCCATGCGAAAACACCCTGTATTATCCAGTAACTCTCCCATGACCATGCTTTTATTTTGTTTATGGGGACATAGCAACTGGATTGGCAGAAGGCGCCGATGGCGATTATAAGTAGTCCGATAATGATTTCCATTGTCTTTTAATTGAAATGTTATGGCATACGGCTTTAAGCGCAGTACGCCAAGAATAATATATGTTCTATATGCTCCGCATTGCAAGAGCATATAGAACATTCACAGTTTCTTGTTATTATATTAACGCTTAGAGGTTACATCTGCCACGTATTTGTCGATGTCAGCAATGAACTCCT
>CALYTD010000018.1 GCA_945486445.1 uncultured Prevotellaceae bacterium | reverse complement strand
CACCTGTCATAGCCTTGTACGTCACTACATCCTGAGCGGTGACAAGACCATCTGTCTCACATTACGTTGCTCCGCAATAAGCTAACGTGACTCGGCCTTTTGGCCGAGAAGGAGTACAAGACGTCATTAGTCACTTGGCACATAAAGTTTATTTCCGCACGAAATAGCCTACAACGTGCCCTTTGCTTGGCAAAGACAGCACTCAGACTTCCCCTAAGTTAACATTATGCTTGTATCAAAGATTGCAAAGGTAGTATTATTAACAGCGTTTATCACATCAGCCTCCGTAAGGACAAATGCAATGAACAACGGAGCAAAATCATTTGACTGGGGTCCGCTAATGGATGCCATAACACAGGTAGAGAGTGAAGGAGACAGCCGCGCCATAAGCGGCCAGAGTTGCGGAGCCATGCAGATCACACCGATACTGGTGAAAGATTGTAACGCTATTCTGAAAAAAAGGGGTGAAAAGAAGAGGTACACTCTTAACGATCGCTTCAATGTAAAGAAAAGTAGAGAGATGTTTGTGCTCATAATGAGCCATTATAATCCCACCAACGATGTAGAACGTGCAATACGCCTATGGAACGGCGGAGTTAAATACACCACAAAAGGCACGCAGAACTACTACAACAAGGTTATGAAGATATACCGATAAGTTTTCCGTAACCTGACCATAAGACTGGACATTCACACAGGAGAAGAATAAGAAAGACAAGTGTATGGATTTACTTTAGGTATTCCATACACTTGTTTTCTTTTCCATATCATATACTTGGAGCCATCATTTGTGCTAAAAAAAGTTTAAGGGGGCAAAAAAGATAATGCTGACATAGTATAATCGAAATATTATATGTACATTTGCATCAGTAAACAACATTATTGATAAACAAACAAAATCTCAACAAAGTATGAAGAAGTATGTATGTGACGTCTGCGGTTATGAGTATGACCCAGAGGTAGGTGATCCAGAAAATGGCATTGCAGCAGGAACTGCATTTGAAGATCTCCCGGAAGATTGGGTTTGCCCTCTCTGCTCCGTTGGCAAGGATCAGTTCAGCGAAGCATAATCAACGACCACCAGAACAGGCACAAGCCATACGGTAAGAACACTACTTACATCTTGCCGTATGGCTTGATTTCTATCTATATATTCAACAACAAAAGTGAGGACACATCTTTCTAACCCTCTATTATCTTCAAATCCTCCATACTTAATCTCACTATCGGACGCAAAACTATCTCCCCAATGACACCGATATTGGACCGCAACACCTTGAACTCACGTATCATGCCGGTACGCTTTGCTTTGTCATCTGCCATTTCTTTCACCGGCAGACCTGCTTCTTTCAGCATGATACGGCTCTTGGCAGAAATGGTTAGTTCAAGGTAAAGTTGTATATAACCGAGCATATCAAAGAACACTTCTGGTTCAAACTGTCCTTTTACGGACTGCAAATACCTACCGGCATTGGTGTCAGAAAGCGTGCCGTTGCGTATGGCTGTGAGTAAATCAACGTCTGAAACGATTGTACTGTCAAGCCAACGGTATATGCGTCTCTCGTTATAGGCATTTATAAAAAGGAAAATAATAAAGAACACCGCCACCACGACAAGCATTAAGATAAATGGGGGAAGAGCCTGTATGTTATATAACTGATGTATGACTATGCTTGGGACAATCGCTATCAACAACCTCACCGCCCGCCGGTCATACCATCTTCTGCCTGCATCCCCATTAGTTACAACATTGTATCTCCGCTGCAAAAAAAGCGTAAGGAAGAGAGCCGTGCACCCAATGTGTAACATGGCAGTGCATAGTCCACGGAAAATAGCCGTAGCAGGAAGCATCATCGGACTGTAAGCAAGATACAAGATATTCTCAAGCAGGGCAAAACCACCGCCTATCGCCGCACCATAACATAATGCTTCAGCAAAGAACACTATTCTGAACACCCGCATCAACAGTACAGCGGCAAGGGCTTTAAGTCCCTCTTCCACCAATGGGGCACAATATTGTATGCCCATATCATTTGTGGTATCACTAAAAAAGAATGCCACGGCACATGTGAAAGTACCAGACAACAGGCACAGAACAAGGAACTTCCACTTGACAAGTTTGAAACTGTCAAGTAGTTTCAGCACAACAATGTATATTATAATAGGCAGGAAACTTATAAAGAACATCAGCATATCCGATTACAGGTTAATCACAACAATTTCAACGTCAGCAGCCATTCCCCAGACGAGCGCGGCAGTCCAGACGATTGTTGGGAGAGACAGCGGGCATAACCAAAGGACCATGTGGTCTTCATATAGTTGAACAGCATTATCTCCACATTCACTTGTCCGCCTATGCTGACATAGTTATTAAACCTACCCTTGCCCCACGGATTGGCAACAAGGTCTGTGGCAAACAACGACATCTGGGCGTATGTGGGATATAGACACAACATCCCCACATTGCGGAAACGTATAGGCTGGAAGTTAATCTCGCTCGTAGCCTTACAGAAAGAATGGGCAGATATACCGTCAATGTCCGCTCCCGGCATGGCGTTGACAGTACGATAACGGCAGACATCGCCATGATCCACATAGTTATTACGGAATCCTCCGAAATATTCATTACCGAATGAAGATGCGTAATCGCCGAAGTTATGCCCTACCGCCATACGCAACCAACCGCTGGTGTTACGCATGAACGGTAGCAGCACACCCTCGTCAAGTGATAAGGATAGCGAGGGAAACATCTTACCATTCGCCATATAGGCATAGCCACTCACTTCACATTCGTAACCTTGCTCCGGCATTATGCCCCCAAGAGAGGTTCGAGTCCTCGATGCTCCCACACTGAAAGAGGCAGTCTGGAATGAGTTTATGCCATCAGTCACTGCAATATTCTGGAACATAGGCAACGCATCCATATCTCCGTATGCATTTACCGTCGCCTCCCAATACCATCTGAAAGGGCTTTGCATGGTATATTCCATTTTATATCCCACCCCTACGTCATAACCTTTCCTGCTTCTCCTTGTAGGTCCGAAGAGGTCATAGAAGTCTGTTTTGTTCCAGGAGGCGCTGATACGCCATGACTGGTATTTCCATTCTGCGGCTGCATGAAAGCGATTCCTCCATGGATTCGCACTCCACGGAGACACTCCAGTGGCAAGATTTATCGTGTTTATGCCCAATGGGTCAGAAAAAGTGAAGACATATCCAAGTACAGGTGTAACATTATTCCATGCAGAACGGTCGGTGAAGCCGCTTACATCTGGATACGCTCCTTGGAATAGCGTCTCCTTTATCGGGTTATATATCTTTATGGAGTCATATATTTCAGAAAAACTTGCCTCCTTCCTTCCACTGCCAATAGCGGCAAGTGACGCCAAGTGTGGATTCCTCTCGTATGCCTTCTGGCCAAGATATTCCACGGCATTACAGTCATGTATCTCCTTATAAGGAAACCGCACAGGGGTAAGTCCGTCACGGCTGAACTGCATAGCATAAAGCGTATCAGAGGCAGTGAGATATGGAGCGAACAGCCCCGTCTGCGTATTGGAGAGCAGATGCATACTGCCATCTGCCACACTTACCGCCCAAATGTCCGACACTCCGGTGTAATACGATGAACCTGTCAGCACTGTGCCGTCTGGCGAGAAGCGGAACTGTGAGAGGTTTGAGTCGTCAAGAGTAATGAGCGTGCGGTAAGAAAACTTGGCATTGTCAAGGTCAGTGACATTGAAAAGAATCAGGGAGTTCTCCCCCTTTGCGCCTACCATCGTCATTGAGAGCATCTTTCCGTCACGTGACACGTCAAGGTCTGTGACACTGACACCAAACTTGAAAGTATATATCACCTCTCGTTTCTTCAATGAAGCATCATACCTCACGAGGTGCGTCACTCCTTCATGCGACAACAGTCCGTAAAGACAGTCACGCACATTGTCATACACTATGTTCGACACTCGCTGGTATTTCAGTTTTCCGTCCATCGGAACACCGTCATAGGCTGCGTTCTCCCCCACTCCTTTCCATCTTATCCCACGCCATGAGGAGTTTCGGTCTGTCCAGAACAAACGCTGCCGTTTCTTGTCTAACGCCACGTATGCAACCTGATACAACATCACTCCGTCAATATTACATAGCCTGCTACGCCTGCCTGTCGTAAGGTCTATGCGTTCCAGATGCGCAAAGTCACCGGGATAGTTGACGGCTGTGTATGCCACATTCATGGAATCATCTACCACCAGTGGCGACGCAGAACCGTAAGGTTTGCTTATCAACGCCTCCGTCTCTGTAACAGGATATTGTCCCAACAACTCAAAATTGCGGCGCTGATGCAGCCTCTCATATTCCTGCCACTCCTTCCACTCCTTGCGCAAGGACTTTCCGAACACCTTTTTGAACTGTGCCGCAAAGAAGGTCTTGCTTGAATCCGTGCGGTTATAGAAAGTCATAACGCTGTCCAAACCATGGCGCATCACGAGATAATTGACGAAACGCGTACCATACAGATAGGCGTTTGTGCCTAACTGGAAGTCTTTTGTGGAGCCTTCTGACTCAAGCCCTACCACAGTTGACATCGGTGCATTCTCATGCGCAACACTGCGGAAATACATCTCGTCATAACCTCCCAACGCTCTGCCAACGCCTCCTGACAGCCACGTCTCCATAAAGCAGGCAATGCCCTCATGGTACCATCGCGGAGCATACCATCGCGGAGTGGTAAGGTAACTCCACAGCATACTCATAGGATAATGGTTGTCCGCCACCACCTTGGCTCCGAACAATGCGCGGAAACGCCTCTCCCTGCTACTGGGGCGATCGGTCATAACAGTGTGGGTGTATTCATGTTTGAAGAGATGGGCATAACGCTCCACCGTAGGCATGACATAATAAGACAGGTTCACCGGTGCCATACCTATCGAGATATAGTTCACTGGCAAGGGCGATGCTCCTCCGTTGCCATCGTCCTGCAAATCGGTCAGCAACATCACGGGGGGCTGCAAGGGAGCACCTACATTCCATAGTTCCGTGTGCATGAACTTTGCACGCTCATATTGCCGCATGATATGGGGGATATACTGCGACAAGCCCGGCGCATAATACACCAGTCGCGCACCCTTGCTGCCAACAGAGTCCTGCTCATATTTATATAGCCTGAATGGGGTTTTGGCAAGCAACAAGAGGGAATAGAAAAAAAGGAGACCCAGACAACTGCATCTCCTTAACACCATATATTCCCTATAACAGTATGCATCCACCATTCTTGTATCTATGGAATAAGGCTCTAACAAGAAAGTCTTTATCTGATACTGCCGAATATCTGCATATTTATACAACTCTGCTTCAATCCCAAGTTGCGGTCACCTACTTTACCAAGGCTACGGTCACCTATCTTGCCAAGGTTACGGTCGCCTATCTTGCCAAGAGTGCGGTCACCCACTTTGTTAAGGTTTACGACATCAATCCTGCCCAGGGTTTTGTTTATCTTACCAAGTGCTTCTGCCTTTTTTACAACGTTTTCCAAAGAGGGGAAAGAAGCAACAGCGCCTTTTCCCATAAGCCCCTGCACTTTCGCATCAGAATATAGTTCCTGCCAAATTGCGATATTAGCGGCATCACCGGCAAAGACTGCTTCCTCTGCACCATACTCCACCCATCCGCCAGCAAGCGCAAGGATATCGTCATTGCCCGCCTCCTTGCCATATCCGGCAAGGGTCTCAATGAAAGCAGGTACGCCTCCCGTCATGTTGTCAACAACAGTATAGGCAAGTATTGCGGCATTCAACTGCTGCTCATACTCCTCTCCGCCGGCATTACCGCCTGTTTTACCGCCAATGAAGGCAGACATTGTAGGCAACAGGGCATTGAAAGCCTGTGCGGCGTTGCCTGTCTTTACTGATATATCCTTCATTGTTTTGTGGAAACCTGCCAAAGAGGAAATGCTACCTGTTGCCGCCACCGTGGCATTTACAAGGGAATCCGCCGCAAAGACACGTGCTGCCAACAGGCAGGCACTGCCTGCCATCTGCTGCTGATACAGTGTATCATTACATAGTCTCTCCACATCAGCATCGGCATAGCCTCCCGTGGCATTGTTATATAGTTTCGCCTTGCTTATATCACCTCCCAGTTTGTCGTTGTCAACTGGTGGCATTCCAATGAAAGTACCTCCGATATAGCCGACTACCAACAGTATGACGGCATATATCACACCTTTTGTCTTGTTCATAATTTTAGTTGTTTGGTGGTTTAGTGATTTAGTTGTTTAGTTGTTTGGTGGTTTAGTTGTTTTGTTGTTTGGTTAATTGATTGATTGAAATGAGTTGCAACCAAACCACCAAACCACTAAACCACTAAACAACCTAAAACATTATACTCATACTTGCGCCTATGGAAAGGGTATTCAAGGCTTTCTTGAAAGAGAAAGAGCGTGTGCGGCTCTTAAACTGCTCGTCAAGATAATTCTCATAATCTTCTGCCGTCATGGTATCACGGTTGTAGGCTCTGTCAGAATAATACATACCGTTAAAGTCCGTATTAGCACTATCATAGTCTGCATATACCTTCCAGGCAATGCCGTTGCGATATGCGTATGTCAAACTTATACCCGCCCCCCATTTGAAGTTTGTATCCTTCATGATACGTATCTGGTCACCGTTAGTATAAGAATTGTCGTCCAGTTCCTCTGCTGTACACGTAGGATTTTCGGCAAGATACTTCGCCCTGATCCCCTCATCCCACGCCTTGGCATAAAGGCGCACGTCACTATGTTGCTGTGAACCAGCCAGCACCTTTGCCCCGACAGCGAAACGCCGGGACAAGGGATAATGGAAATATAGGCCAAAGTCCTCTGAGAATACAGCCATCTGGTCCGTAATATCCACCTGAGGATTGTTCAGCACCGTACCGTCATCCTCATAAACCTTCATGCCGTTAGCACGCACAGGAGCGGTGGAGACACGGAAACGGGCACCTACACCTATATACGGGAAAGACTTGAAGGGGAAATATCCCAGTTCTGCCTGCACATTAGTGGCGGTACCTATGCGCAGGTGAGCACCCTCAACAGCCAGTTCCTGTGTCTCTTGCATATCTTCAGACAGGGTCGTCATGTTGAACGGCACATCGTTAGAGAAGCCCGCACCCATAGAGATGCTGAAGAAAGAAGGATTTTTGCGCAGGTCGTTAAGTCCCTCACGCTCCTCACGCACAATGCCTTTTTTCTTGAAAATGACATCGCCAAGCATATATCCAAGGTCTGTGGAGAGAATGCCCACACCCGCACCTACAAGTATGTCTGAAATCCAATGGCGGTTGTTCAGTGAGCGCATCACACCCGTGGTTGTAGCCATAGCATAACCTGCCACAGAGTACCAGGGTGAGCGTGTCAGACCATATTCCTTGTGAAGTATCGTGGCTCCAACAAAGGCAGTGGCCGTATGCCCGGAGGGAAAGGAGTTGGCGGTGGAACCATCAGGGCGCATCTCATGCGCAGAGTTCTTCACCACGTTCACTATCAGTGCCATGGTGGCGTATGAAAATCCCGTTGATGCAAGATAGCGTCCCCACGTGCTGCGTCCCTCTACACCTGCAATCTTCAAGCCTGTGGCAAGTGCTATGCCGCCAAACTGCAACTGGTCGTCAAAGCGATGGTGGAAATCCGGCTGCAAGTTCTGCCTCGCCTCACGGAATTTCTTTTTCTGTCCTTTGGCTATGAAGCCCGCCACCATGATGGGAACAGGCATCCACGACAATTCCCGAAGGGGCGTATAACTGCCATATTTCTCGGAATCCGTCTTTATTGAGAACGTGGTCTTGTTGACAAGTCCGGAAGATAACGTATTGATTCTCATGCCGTCATATCCCTCTGCCGCAGCGTTCTGTGAGGCATCATGCGTGCATAGCGACAGATATTCCTTGCCTTTCAGGCATTCCGGGGCTTCCGTCTCCTGCAATTCCATTTGCACGGCATAATCCGTAAGGTCTATCTCGCCTGCCGCCCTGCCATACATCGCGGCAGAAAGCAAAAGCAATAACGTGACAATTCTTTTCAATTTCATTTCTAAGTCTTTTTTACTTTTTCCTATGTGTTACCATTTTATACGTCTGCAAAGATACAATAAAAAAATCGAAAGTAAGGAAAAACAGAAAGAAAAAACACAAAATTTCCTACAAATTGACAAAAATACGTAACAAATTGGCAAGAAGATTCAAAATAGAACACAACAAGTCCCAGCGTTTTACATATCATCTGCCCGCAGTTACCGTAAGTTGTTCTTGCCTGATTGACCAAGTAAAAACAAGGAAGATGTCGCCGGCGGAAAATGTTAAAGTTTCCTTATCCTGACATGAAAAGGCCATTTTAACTGCAATAATGTTGCTATTTCCTGAAAATACAGCCTGGCATAACACCATGAACGATGCCTCTTGATGCGGCAAAATGCCGCTGATTACAGTGTAAAATGCCGTTGATTAGCGTGTGATTTGCCGTTGATTACAGTGCAAAATGCCGTTGATTACAACACTACGGGAAGCCGGTTTCGCAAGCCACTTAATATCAATTCGCAGAAACCGGGCAATAATTCTCATCAACGACCGTCCATAGACCTACGCCAAACGAGCAAGCAGGAATACAAATTGCCCGGAGACAGTGGGAGTCTCCGGGCAATTTGGTATGTATTGGATGTCTGTATGCTACGGTATCATCGCTTAATGGTTTGCCTTGAACGCCTCTATGCGCCGGCGGAACAGGTCATGTTGACCGTCGGAGAAAAAGGATGTGCAGACGCGCACGCCCTGCTGCGTAGAGCCCATTGTGTCGAGAGGATAGACGGCAATGCCGTAATACATCAACTCGCGGGTGAGTTGCAGGTCGGTCATGCCGGGGTATTGCACGGTGAAATAGAACCCGTCAGCGAGTGGCGCGCCCATATCGTTGTCATAGACGAGGTAGAAGCCGTTGGCAAGCAGTACCTCTTTCAGGAACTGGGCACGCCTGCCGTACTCCCTTACATCGGCAAGGAAGTTGTAGGAACCATCGCAGGCCGCCTCCATAAGTGCCGCCATGGCGTGCTGCACACTGTGGGTGGTGCCGCTGGAGAAGGTGTACATGAGACGGTTTGCGAAGAAGTTACCGAACTCGCCTACGCCGAATTTCTCCTGCAATGCGGGATATACACGGTGGTAGAGGTTGTTGCTGATGCAGCATACGCCTATTCGCTGCCCCGCGTAAGAGAAGGCTTTGGAACCAGAGACAGACAACATGTAGTTGTCGGTATAGCGTGCCACGGTTGCTTGATACGGTGCCTCAAAGGGGTGTGAGAGGTCACGGCGGAAGTCCATAGCAAAGTATGCGAGGTCTTCAAGCACTATGATGCCGTGCTTTGTGGCGAGTGTGCCGATACCTTGCAGTTCCTCTTCGTTGAAACATACCCACGTGGGGTTGTTTGGGTTGGAATAGACTATGCCGCAGATGTTCTTCCGCGAGATTATTTCCTCTATCTTCCCTATGAGTGCCTTACCGCGACAGTCGTGTACATCAAGACCTGTATGCTTCAGTCCTATCACGTCACACTGTGTTGTCTGCACCGGGAATCCGGGGTTGATGAACAGCACTGTGGGCTCTCCCTTGGCGTTGTCACCGCCGGAGAAGGCGTGTTTCCACGCTGTGAAGGCTGCGAACGTGCCCTGCATGGAACCTGTTGTGGGTATGCAGCACAGCGGGTCAATATCCACTCCGATGAATGCCTTTACGAACTGTGACGCTGCATTCTTTATGCGTGGTATGCCTCCATTGGGAGGATATACCGTGGCGCATCCGTTGGCGAGTGCCTCTTGTTCTGCCTTCAACGCAATCTGTGAGGGTTGCAGGCCCGGAACTCCCATCTCAAGGTGTATGACGGGCTCGCCTGTTTTCTCCTCAAGTATGCGTGAGAGACTCTGTATGTCTCGTATCGTTGCCTCTGAGAAGTCACCGAGATGCATAGTCTCTATGGCCTCTGTGACGATGTTATAGTCTAATGGTGTGGTCATTTTTATAATAGGTGGTAAGGTTAAAGGTTGTGGGTCGTAGGTCGCACGGATTGGATGGGTAGTGATGTACCTAACCACCAACACCTCATAAGACCTGACAATCGCAATATGGGTGACTCGGCTGGTGGTAATTA
>CALYTD010000017.1 GCA_945486445.1 uncultured Prevotellaceae bacterium | reverse complement strand
AGAGTTTGCTCTGTATTTCAGAGGATTGCATTTTCTCTGCAACCCCAAAGTTTTTCAATTTGAATTTCACGTGAATTTCACGCTAAAACAAAATCAAGCAGCTAACTTCGTGTTAACTGCTTGATTTTCAGTGTGGACCAGACAGGGCTTGAACCTGTGACCTCCAGATTATGAGTCTGTTGCTCTAACCAACTGAGCTACAAGTCCGACACAATCGTTTTAGAATTGCGATGCAAAGGTAGTTATTTTTCCTGTATTGTGCAAATTTTTGGCGAAAAAAATATTGTTTTTACAAGTTTTTTAACGGATTAAATGGAATTTATTGCCGGATAGAGCGGTCACCAAGCCCTTCATCTCAAGGGAGAAGAGTTGTGCCACAATGGTGCTGATGGGCAGTCCGGTGTATGCTGCCAGGACGTTGGACTGGCTGTCACCGTGTTTTTCCAGTGCTTCTACTATTCGTTGTTCTTCGGGTGTCAGGGTTGGGAACAGGGTTCTTTCTATGCCTTGTTTTCTTGCTTTTACGGCTTTTGCGGCATCCTGCCACATCATGGCGTTTACAAGATCTTCTGCTGACGTGATGAGTGCTGCCTTGTTGTCGCGTATGAGGTTGTTGCATCCCTTGCTGTACTCTGCGCTCACGGGTCCTGGTATGGCAAAGACTTCACGTCCATATTCCTGCGCCAGCCGTGCTGTTACGAGTGCTCCTCCGTGTGTTGCGCTCTCTGCAACGATGGTTGCGTCACACATTCCTGCGATGATACGGTTGCGTTGTAGGAAGTTCCGGGCTTCTGGAGCGGTGCCTCGGAAGTACTCCGTCACCACGGCTCCTTCTCCTGTTGCCATTTTATTAGCTTCTGTACGGTGTAACTGGGGGTACAGCCTGTCCTGCCCGTGTGCCACTACTCCTACTGTTGGCACTGCGTTGCTGAGTGCTGCCCGATGTGCTATTATGTCGATGCCGTATGCGAGTCCGCTGACAATTACTATGTCGGGACAGAGTGTGCAGAGGTCTCTGACAAGGTTTTCCACCACGTCTCTGCCGTAGGTTGTGCTTTTTCTTGTGCCTACTATGTTTATTATATGGTTGGCGTTTAGGTTGCAGCCTCCTCTTACAAACAGTGCCATAGGGGCGTCGGGGCAGTCGCGCAGGCGGCTAGGATAGCCCGTATCGGCGTATGTCAGCACCTTCACCTTGTTTGCTTCACACCATTCCTGTTCCTCTTCCGCCCGTTTTATGTGTGCAGAGATGTCGCCTTTCATGTACTCCACAATGGCTGTCGTGGCATCGGGCATGATGTCACGTATGTTGCCCCGGTGCTCTATTATACTGCTGGCAGAGCCCGCTGCCTCATAGAGTGTCAGTGCTTCCTGCCTTGTCAGCCTGCCGGTGGCGAGTGAGGTGAGTGTTAGAATGGCTGTTTTCTCTGTCAATGGTGTGTGCTTGTGGCCACGGGGAACGCTGTGAACCGTTGGCGCTGTAGTGTTTTATTGTGTTATATTCAGTGGCAGGTTAAAATAGAATGTTGTGCCTTCTGCCTCGCTTGTGGTGAACCACACCTGCCCTTTGAGATAGTTTTCGCCAAATAACTTCATGCTGTAAGTGCCCAAGCCGCGTCCAATGCCTTTTGTTGACTGTCCGAAGCGGAATATCCTGCACCGGTGTTCCTCTGGTATCACGCCGTCATTGTGTACTGCGAAGGTCACGTAATCCTTTGCTTCGGTGAGTGAGGTGGTTACGGTCACTGTGCCGTCGGGGCCTGATGCCTCCACGGCGTTCTTCACCATATTAAGCACTATGCGGTGAAGCAGCCTGATGTCGGTGTTTATAGGTACTTCCATGCCGCAGTTATCGGTTATCTGCAGCTTGCAACCGAAGTTCTGAGCCGTGGAACATAGTGAGATGCTTGCATCGTCCATGAAGGTCTTTACCGTCACGTCCGTTGGCAGCAGGGCCAGTGAACGGTTCTCGGCATTCATTATATCCTTCTGGTACGAGATGTTGCTTATCACCTGTTCGCTAAGTTTCTTTACTTCCAACAGCAGTTCGTGGTCTGGCTCTTCGAGCAACAGTTGCACAAAACCGTTAAGTGCTCCCATCAGGTTCAGCACGTCATGGAAGAATACTCTGTCCATTATCTGCTTCTGTTTGCGGGCTGATATGTCAACAACGAATACCAGTGCATACCGTTTCCCCTCGTAGTTGAAGGGCATCACGGTGTTCTCCAGCACCATCTTGTCATTGTTTTTCTGCAGCAGTGTGCACTCATCCATCACCATTTTGTCGTCTCGCAGTGCCTTCTCTACCGACTTGCGCAGGTTGCACAGTTTGCAATACTCGTGTGCTCCGCAGCCCGCCACGCTGTCCGCGGCGTTGATACAGTTCAGCAGGTCCCCCGGTCCTTTGTGTTCCCTGGGGCTGTTGGTTATCCTGTGGCTATTGACCGAAACAACGTTCAGTTGCTCGTCCACTATCAATATGGACGAGTGTGAGGCTCTCATGTTACGTTCTTTATCAAGAACCCTATCTACATACTTGTCAAAAAGTGTTGTCTCTTCCATCGCTATGTATGTTGCTTAGATGTCATTTAATATTCCATTCCGTACAGGAACTGCACCAGTGTCTGCCCGACAGCCTTCAGGGTGCTTCTGTCTATGTGGTTCATATCGTCCTGCAACGTGTGCCATGTCGGTCCGAAGGCACTCTGCTCACAGTCCGGGTAATAAGGTATTATGTCTATTGTCGGTATTCCTGCCTCATTCAATGGCTTGTGGTCATCAGTCACCGTACCGCCGTCCTGAGCGGTGAAGAGTGCTGAATATCCTGCGTCCTGCGCCGCCTGCCACACTTTTTGCAGCACGTCAGGGGCATAATGCTTGGAGAGCCCCTCGTGATAGAAACGTGCACCCTGTCCGCCCACCATGTCAAGCAGTATGCCGAAGGCGTAGGGCGCAACGGTATCACCACCACCTTGCGCTGTGGTGGTGGGCAGATTCCGTGCGAAGTGTTGCGCACCGAGGGCCCATGTGTCCTCACTGTCCTGGCGATCAGCCCATGACGGTGTGCCATAGTCTTCTGCATCGAAGCATACGAAGTCTATCCCTACGTCTAATCCAGCCGTGTCAACACCGATGGAATCGGCATTTTTTGCAGTAAAAGTGTTGATGCTACGCGCCAATTCCAGCATCACCGCCACGCCAGAAGCACCATCGTTTGCTGCCATCACGGGCTTTTTCCAGTTTGTTGTGTCGGGGTCATTGTCTGCCCACGGCCTGCTGTCCCAGTGGGCGCATATCAGTATTCTGCGCTTTGCTGTTGGATTGTGGCGCGCTATGATATTGGTGGAGCGCAGCACAGTACCGTCCCAGCCCGTGAGGTCTGCCTTTTGGGTGGTCACCTCGCAGCCGTACTGCGTGAAACGTTGTACTATCCATGCCTCACATTCATCGTGGGCACTGCTGTTCATGGTGCGTGGTCCGAAGGCGCACTGTGCCTCGCAGAAGGCGAAGGCGCTGTCTTCGCAGAACACAGGACCGGCAAGTGGGGTCTCCTCCGTTACCACTGTCTTGCCGTTGTTGCAGGCGATGACGGCCAGCAACAGCGTCAGAGAGAATATATATCGTATGTGTTTCATTCTTCCTAAGTCATTCCTTTCTTTTTGCCTGCACCTCGTCCATCACACGAAGCCAGTTCCCTCCCCATATCTTCTGTATGTCCTCGTCTGAGTATCGCCGCCTCAGCAGGTGCATGGTGAAGTTTATTGCCTCTGAGGCGGAGGCCATTCCGGGCACTCCTCCGTCGCCGTCAAAGTCTGTCCCGACGCCTACATGGTCTATGCCCATCACGTCTATGGCGTGTTCTAAATGCGCGATTCCATCGAGTATATCGGCCTCCGTCAACCTGTTTGCCGAGCATCCAAGCACCGTTCCCGACGGTTTCAGGAAGCCATGATAGAACGTTGTGTGCGCCACTCCGCCTTTTCTTGCGAGTGCGCGCAACTGATCATCGGTGAGATTACGTGGATGTTCGCACAGACTGCGGCAGTTGGAGTGCGAGCATACTATTGGTGCTGTGCTGATGTCCAGTGCATCATAAAAACTTTTCTCGCCCCCGTGACTGAGGTCAACCATTATGCCGAGGCGGTTCATCTCCGCTATTACCTGCGCACCGAAAGGCGAAACACCGCCGTGGGTGTTAGCGGTACGGGCGGAATCGCATATCAGATTGTCGCCATTATGGCACAGAGTGATATACACTATACCCCTGTCAGCGAAGTGCTTGATGTTGTTCAGGTCGTGCTCTATGGCCAGCCCGTTCTCAATGGCGAGTATAATGCTTTTCTTTCCTTCCTGCTTGTTACGGCGTATGTCGCTGCTGCTGCGTGCAAAGGCGACGTATTCTGGCTTTGCGGCTACAATTTTGCCGATTTCATCGAATATAAAGTCGGTGTAAGCCTTTGGTGAATCTACATCAAAGTGTATCATGTCACGGAATGTCTTACCGCCATTTTTCGCCATTCCATCGAGGCTTCCGGGCGGTTGCGGCAGGTAACACACCATGATAGTGGCGTCTTGTCGCCCCTCGTTCATCTTGTGCAGGTCAACCAGTATGCGCGGGTCACGCTGTGTGAAGTCCACTCCCTGATGGAAATACATGGGTGTGTCACAGTGGGTGTCAAGCGTTATGATGCGCGAGTGCAGGTCTTTTGCTCTGCGGAAGGTGTCTGCCTGCTGCACCAACCAGCGGAACAGGGGCTGTCCGTCGCCGCCGAGCCATTCGGGATGCCATTGCACCCCCATCACGCTCTTGCGCTCACTGCTCTCCATTGCTTCTATAAGTCCGTCCGCACTGTGTGCTACTGGCGTAAAACGTGGACCGGCCTTGTCCACCACCTGATGGTGGAAGGAGTTTACGGGCAGCCTCAGCGGTTTGTCCTCAGCGGCTGCGCTATATATATTATATAATGTGGAGCGTGGTGTTATGGTCACGGTGTGCGTGGGTTCTGTGCGCTCTGCATCCTGCGAGTGCTTCACTGCGGCGGGCGAGTTGTCCCCGTTCGTCCTGCCCTTTGCCTCACTCATGTCCTGCGCCACGTGTCCTCCCAGCGCCATTGCCAGTGTCTGCATACCGCGGCAGATGCCGAGCATGGGTATCTGACGGTTGTATGCCAGGCGTGTCAGCAGCAGTTCTGCGCTGTCACGGGTGCCGTTAATGGTGTGCAGGCGTGGTGATGGTTCTTCGCCGCACCATAGGGGGTTATAGTCTCCACCTCCTGACAGTATGATGCCGTCAAGGTTTTCCAGGGTGTTTATAACCACCTCGGCGTCCGTAACCGGGGGTATTATGACGGGCACACCGCCTGCTTCCACCACCTGCCGGTGGTAAGCGTCACGCACACTGACGTCTATTCCGCCCTGGTCGGCAGTGATGCCTATAACGGGTCGCCGCCGGGCTTCGGGGAATGTGCCGTAGATGCCTGCCGTGAGGCTGTCAATGGAGAATCTGCTCATTCCGCTTCCTCAAAGTGGATGGGCACATCGCGCTTGATGCTCTGGTCGAGAGAGATGAGCGTCTCGGTTGAAACCACGCCGTCAATACACTGCAAGGTGCCGTTGAGCAGTTTCATCAGTTGCTCATTGTCGCGCACATAAAGTTTGGCAAGCATGGTATAAGGACCGGTAGTGAAGTGGCATTCCACAATCTCCGGTATGTCAACCAGTTTCTTTACCACCTCCTTGTACATGGAACCGCGTTCCAGTATTATGCCGACGTAGGTGCAGGTCTTGTATCCTACCGCCTTCGGGTCAACGGAGAAACCGCTTCCTGTTATCACCCCGTCTTCTTTCAGGCGTTCCACACGCTGGTGAACGGCGGCACGTGAGACACCACATTCCTCTGCCACGTCCTTAAAAGCGATGCGTGCATTGGCTGAAAGGATAGCCATAATCTTCCTATCCAGTTTATCTACTTTTTCCATTTGTTTTTGATGGTTATGCTTAGGTATTGAATGAGATCTAAGAACAAAATTACTCCTTTTTATTGGATTATGCAACAAAACGACACGTTTTTTTCATTTTTAGGCTGATTATCCCCACAATTACCGCCCCAAAACACTCAAAAAGACAAGACAGGCAAGCGGGGAATGTACCACCCCTCACGTCACGACGCTCTAACAGAACAAGACAAAAGCAGGCTCGCAACCGTGTAATCAGCACCTAATCACACCGCAATCAGAACCTGTTTACAGCGCAATCAGGGCCTGATTGCATTCAGTCATGAGTGAGCAGTTATACAATAAAACCACTGCCAATTTACGTTTGAAGAAAAAAAAAGAAGAAAATATTTGCAGGAACAAAAGAAAATGCGTACCTTTGCAACGTTCAGAGGAATGAGGGGCTCAATCAAGAGTCCCTCATTCATTTTTTCAACGTCACCCCGCACAATGTCACGGGGCAGCGAAAGAGAAAGAGAAGACAAGAGATTTCAGTAAAACAAAAGACTGACAATGATTGAAAAAAAGAAAGTTCAAGAGATTGTTGAGGAATGGCTCAAAGAGAAAGAGTATTTCCTCGTTGACGTGGACGTAACCCCTGACGACCGCATCGTAGTAGAAATAGACCATGCCGACGGCGTGTGGATAGAAGACTGCGTAACACTTAGCCGGTACATAGAGGAACGCCTCAGCCGTGACGAAGAAGACTACGAACTGGAAGTAGGCAGCGCAGGACTGGGACAACCGTTCCGCGTAGAACAACAATACCAGGCCAGCGTAGGAAAAGAAGTAGAGGTGCTCAGCGCCGACGGTAAGAAATACAAAGGAGAAATGAAACACGTGGAAGGGCGGAACTTCACAATAAGCACACAAGAAAAAGTGAAGGTAGAAGGAAAAAAACGACCCGTGATGACAGACGTAGAACGCACCTTCTCCATGGACAACGTGAAATACTGCAAGTATATCATAAAATTCTAAACACAAAAAGTGGCACACACCACAAACATCTGCAACAAATAAAAAAATAACAAAAAATAAAAATGGCAACAAAGACTACAGGACAGGAAACAAACATGATTTTGACGTTCAAGGAGTTCACAGAAACCAAGAACATCGACCGCACTACCCTCGTCAGCGTATTAGAAGAAAGCTTCCGTAACGTGATAGCAAAAATCTTCGGCAGCGACGCAAACTTCGACGTAATAGTAAACCCTGACAAAGGCGACTTCGAAATATACAGAAACAGAGTAGTAGTCCCCAACGGCGAAGTATCAGACGAAAACAAAGAAATAGCACTCTCAGAAGCACAGAAAATAGAAAGCGATTACGAAGTAGGCGAGGACGTCAGCGAAAGAGTTGACTTCGCACAGTTCGGCAGAAGAGCCATACTCAACCTCCGACAAACACTATCCAGCAAAATACTCGAACTCGAACACGACACACTCTACAACAAATACAAAGACCGCGTAGGAGAAATCATAACCGGAGAAGTATATCAAATATGGAAAAGAGAAGTGCTCGTAATTGACGACGAAGGCAACGAACTGATACTACCACGCGCAGAACAAATACCAAGCGACCAATACCGCAAAAACGAAACAGTAAAAGCCGTGATAGAACGCGTGACAAACGACAACAACAACCCAAAGATAATACTCTCACGCACATCAACAACATTCCTGCAAAGACTGCTCGAAGCAGAAGTACCAGAAATCGCTGACGGACTCGTAGCAATACGCAAAATAGCCAGAATACCAGGAGAAAGAGCAAAAATAGCCGTAGAAAGCTTTGACGACCGCATCGACCCAGTAGGAGCCTGCGTAGGAGTAAAAGGAGCAAGAGTACACGGCATAGTAAGAGAACTATGCAACGAGAACCTCGACGTGCTCAACTACACACAAAATACCAAACTGTTCATACAACGAGCACTCGCACCAGCACAGATAAACAGCATAGTACTCAACGAAGAAGAGCACAAAGCAGAAGTATATCTAAGACCAGAAGAAGTGTCACTCGCAATAGGACGAGGAGGACAAAACATAAAACTCGCAAGCATGTTGACAGAATACACCATCGACGTATTCCGTGAACTCGACAGCGATAGCGTCAATGAAGAAGACATATACCTTGACCAATTCAACGACGAAATAGACCAATGGGTCATCGATGCAGTAAAAGCAATAGGACTGGACACAGCAAAACAAGTACTCAACGCACCCCGCGAGATGCTCATAACAAAAGCTGACCTCGAAGAAGAAACAGTAGATCACCTGCTCAACGTACTAAAAGCAGAATTCGAACAGCAGTAAACACCCACGGCGAAAATACGCCAAACAAAGTAAAAGACTAAAGAAACAAAATGAGTATAAGACTGAATAAAGCAATATCAGAACTCAACATCGGTCTGCAAACGGCTGTTGACTTCCTGGAAAAACGACCAGAACTGGGCGAGGTAAAGAACGAACTCTCATTCAAATTAAAGGATGAACAGTACAATGCACTCGTCTCAGCCTTCAAAAAAGACAAGGAAGTCCGCACGCAAGCAGAGAAACTGCTGAGAAGACCTGAAAAGAAAAAGCAGGAAAAGACAGCCGTAAAGAAAGTAACACAGGCCGTCACACCCGGTGATGCCATCATCACAAAGAAAGAAATAAAGCCCATCGGCAAGATAGACCTCGGCAAAACAGAGAAGCCAGCACCACAGGCAAAGGAAGAAACAACACCAATACAGCCCGTGGAAGAGAAGCCGGCAGAAACACCGCAGCCAGTGGAAACACCACAGGAAGAAGTCGTTAAGCCCGTGGAAACACCCAAACCCGAACCCGAAGAACAGCCCGTAGCACAACAAGTAGCAACAGAGCCAGAACCAGAAGAGGAAGAAACAACCACGACTGACGACAAAACAGAAATCTTTACACTGGTAAGCGAACGCAAATCAGTGACAAGACCCAACGTCATAGGCACCATAGACCTCTCTGCCATCAACCAAAACACCCGACCAAGGAAGAAATCTAAGGAAGAGCGCAGAAGGGAAAGAGACGACAAAGCCGCACTGAACAGCGCGGAAAAGAAGAAACGTACCCGCATAGGCAAGGAGCGTGTGGACATCAATGACGCCGCAAACCAGCCGGGAAAGAACGCCAAGAACGGCAAGAACGGGCGTCAGGGAGCCGCTGGACAGAATGCCGGAGGAAACCGCAACGCCGCAAACGCCGCACGCAACAACGGCAACGCAGGGAAGAAAGGAGGCCACCAGAAAGGCAAACAACAGGCTACTGAAACCAGCAGCGAGGACGTGGCACGTCAGGTAAAGGAAACCCTCGCAAGACTAACAAGCAAGGGTAACCAGACGAAGAAAGGCGCCAAGTACCGCAAGGAAAAGCGTTTCGCAGCAGCAGAGCAACGTGATGCGGCAATGGCAGCAGAGGCAGCAGAGAACAAAGTGCTGAAACTGACAGAGTTCGTAACCGTCAGTGAGTTGGCAACAATGATGGACATACCCGTCACCCAACTCATAGGAACACTCATGTCAGTAGGCATCATGGTGTCAATAAACCAACGTCTCGACGCTGAAACCATCAACCTCGTGGCTGATGAATTTGGCTTCACGACGGAATATGTAAGCGCTGAAGTAAGCGAAGCAATACAAGAGGCAGAAGATGACGAGAACGACCTCGTTCCAAGACCGCCGATAGTAACGGTAATGGGCCACGTTGACCACGGTAAGACATCGCTCCTCGACTACGTTCGCAACACGAACGTCATAGCAGGTGAGGCCGGCGGCATCACGCAGCACATCGGAGCATACAACGTTAAACTCTCAGACGGACGACGAATAACCTTCCTTGACACCCCAGGTCACGAGGCATTCACCGCCATGCGAGCACGAGGCACACAGGTAACAGACATCGCTATCATCATAATAGCGGCCGATGACTCCGTCATGCCGACAACGAAAGAGGCCATAGCCCACGCTCAGGCAGCCAACGTTCCGATGGTCTTTGCCATAAACAAGATAGACAAGCCCGGCGCCAACCCTGACAAAATACGTCAGGACCTGTCCGCAATGAACCTCCTTGTAGAGGAATGGGGCGGTAAATACCAGTGTCAGGAAATCTCTGCCAAGAAGGGATTGGGCGTAGAAGACCTGATGGAGAAAGTGCTACTTGAGGCTGAAATGCTTGACCTCAAAGCCAACCCCAACCGTAAAGCCACCGGTTCCGTGATAGAATCATCACTCGACAAAGGCCGAGGATATATCTCAACCGTGCTGGTAAGCAACGGAACCATGAAGCAAGGCGACATCGTCATAGCAGGAACAGCG
>CALYTD010000016.1 GCA_945486445.1 uncultured Prevotellaceae bacterium | reverse complement strand
TGGTGGCGGTGGTGATGATGGCCTTATACGTGAGCATATAACTCATGTCGCAATATACTGACACGTGTGCCTGCTCTCCTCGGCCTATCTTCTTGTCAAAGTCGTTGGGTATGTGTATTATCCCGTATGCCTTGCCGTGACCTATGAGGTTACGTGCTTCCTCGATGCTGGCGCAGTGGTAGTCAATGCTGACATCGGGTGATGCGTCAACCTTGTTGGCGAACTCACGGCTCATGGCGGAGTGGGAATTGTCTATAAGAGCCACGGGAACTTCGCGCACCACTTCGTTGTTGTATATCCAGGAGTAAAGCAGTGGATATACAATGGGCAGGAAGATGAAGAAAAGAAGCACTCCTTCGTCCTTGGCGATGGCTTTGAGTTCTGTGAGCATTGTTGGTGGTTTGGTGTTTTTGTTGTTTGGTTGTTTGGTGGGTTAGGGGGTTAGTTGTTTGGTTGTTTGGTGATTTTGTTGTTTCGTTGTTTGGTCGTTTAGTGGTTTTGTTGCTTCAAGTTGCGTTCCTGTTACCATGCTGGCGTGGAGTTTTTGAAAGGTCTTCGTTCGTTGCCGGAGTTGCAGGCGAAGTGACCTTCACCCCATAACCTCTCACCTCCAACTGCAAGTTGCGTTCCTGTTACCATGCTGGCGTGGAGTTTTTGAAAGGTCTTCGTTCGTTGCCGGAGTTGCAGGCGAAGTGACCTTCAACCCATAACCTCTCACCTCCAACCTCTACCTTACGGCTGATACCCGAACTCATAAAACGCCTTTTTCATGCGCCTTATGACGAGGGCGGGCAGTATGGTAAAGATGAGTAGGGCAATGATGTGTGGCAGAACGTTGATAAGGGGATAGTCGTTGAATATGCACAACTGGTAAATCATGTAGTAGTGGCGCATGGGGAACAGCCATGCGAGAGCCTGTAACGGTGCGTCCATGGCAAAGATGGGGAATGTTGTGCCTACCATAGAGAAACTGAGCACTCCCCATAGTGAGCAGATGCTCATGGACATACGCAGGGATGGGATTACACCGAACATGAAAACGGCGAAGCCTTGCGCCGCTATGACGGAGAGAACGCTAAGTAGCAGTATGCGCCAGAGACCTCCTGGCGCAGGAAACTGTAACACTCCGAACATATATATCATGCTTAACAGCATGGTGAAGATGAATATCAGTGTTTGGGGAAGTAACTTCGTGAATAGTGCAAGGGCGAAGTTGTTGCCTGAAAGGGCAAGCCATTCCTTGTGAGTGTTGAACTTTATCTCTGTCCCGAGGGAATAAACCGTCAGTAGAAAAACAAAAAGTAGCAGGCAGGTGGGCACCAGCATGGTGCTGAGGTAGATGTTATAATTCACCCACGGGTTGCCGATATTGTGCTGATCCAGTGCTATTGGTTGCAGAAAGGCATTTGCCTGTGCTTCTGTTGCCCCCTTTGCCATCAGCGTACTCTGGCCTACTGCGGCGGAGCCCAGTGTGCAGAGCGTCTTTAACTCCTTGTATATCAGCGAGCCGGCAGTGATATATGTGTAACTGACATATATCGACATACGTGGCTGGCGGGCAGAGAGAAGGTCTTGGGTGAGGTGTTCGGGGAATAGTATGAAGGCGTAAATCTCATTGCGTTGCATAGCTTTGCGCGCTTCATCAACGGTTGGATAGTGTGCCACCACGTGTGATGACTGGAAGCCGTCAATCATTCTTGTCAGCTTACGGGTAACGGTGGTATTGTCATTATCTACTATTCCTATCGGCATATCCACGGGTTGGCCCTCATACATCAATGAAGTGAAGAAGAGGGTGATGCACAATGGCAACACCACCATACATATTATATATATAGGGTGACGCAGAAGGTTCATCACCTCCCGCCTTAACAGTGTCAGTGTTTTGCTGTGCTTGTCCAATGTTACAGAGGCTAATCCTATTGGCAGAGGTGCCGATTATTTCTTGATTATTACTGACATTCCGGGTCGCAGACCGTCAAACTTCTCCGTAGGACGTGCCTTTACCTCAAAGGTCTTCATGTCATACTGTCCGTTTGTCTTCGTTGCTTTCCATGTAGCGTAACTTCCTTGGTCCTTGATGGAGTACACCTTGAAGGTTGCCTCCTTGTTGAATGCGGGTAAGAAGGCGGTGAATGTGTCGCCAATCTTCATGCCTTCGAGTTGGTCCTCACGTATGTTGAATGCCCCCCACACATCGTTCATGATGCTGATGGTCATTATTGGCGAGCCACTGCCTACGAGTTCTCCTACCTTGGGGTATATGGTTGCCACCTCACCTTCCATCTGTGCTGTCTGTACTGTTTCGTTAATGTATGATGATACCTCGCTAACCGCACCCTTTGCGCGGTTCACTTGTGCCTGTGCTGCGGCCTTTTCCTCGCTTCGTGCACCGTTTTTTGCCATGTCATATTGGCTTTTTGCTGCTCTCTCTTGTGCCTCGAAGGCTTTGTAACTGGCGTAGGCTTCGTCGCGTTTTTGTTCGCTCATCACTCCTTCATCGTACAATCTCTGCACTCGTTCGTATGACTTCTTGTGTATGTCCAGCCCTGCTTTGGCCTGTTGCCACAACTCGTATGCCGCCTGCACCTGCTCTCTTCGTGCTCCAGCTTGTGCCATTTCGCTCATTGCTGCGGCCGCGCTTTCCGCACTCTCTGCCTGTTGTTTCTTGGCTTCCACGTCGGGAGCGTCGAGTATTGCGAGTGTGTCTCCTACGTGAACGTAGTCGCCTTCCTTTACTCTTATTTCGAGTATGCGTGCTGGTATCTTGCTTGATACGCGGTATTCTTCTACGTCTATCTGGCCTTGTATTATTTCTTCTTCTTGGCCTATGGTAAAGTATCCTATGGCACCGACTGTTATTACCACGATGGTGAATACTGCCAGAGCCATCATTACGCTTTTATGTTGTGCTTTATTTTCCATAACTGTGTGTATCTCCTATTACTATATTTCTCCCAATGCCTTTCTTAGGGCTGTTTCACTGAGTTTTAGTTCTATTTCTGCGTCTATCTTTCTGGTCTGTGCTTGCAGCCATGCTGTCTGTGCAGCCATTACGTCTGTGGTCTGCATCACGCCTTCTTTGAAGCCCAGAATGGCGCATCTAAGGTTCTCTTCGGCTTTTTCTATGTTTTTTCTTGCGGTGTGAAGGTTCTTGTTTGATTCGCGTACTCTGAACGTACATTGGCTTATTTGTAGTTCTATCATCTCCTGTGCCTCGGTCAATTTCAGTTGTGCGAGGTTCGTGGCACATCTTGCTGCGCGTATGTTATACATTGTTTCTCCCCAGTCCAGCACTGGTATTCTCACCATAACGCCTATGTTGAACGCGCCTTTGAACTTGCGTTCGAAACTGTTATACACGCTGGGGTTTGAGAATACTGCTCCTGACATCAGCGCCACTTGTGGTAGATAGCCGGCGCGTGCTATCTTTGTCTGCTGTCGTGTTAACTCTATGGCGTCGTTCAGCAGTTGCAGTTCGTGGCGTCGTTCTATTGCTCCAGCGGTGTCATAGTTGGCTACTGGTTCTGCTGACAGTGTCTCTTTGTTTTCGTCTTCTAACGTGATCTCTGCGTCGAGGGGCATACCACAGAGTTGGCAGAGGCTCATTCTTGCCAGTGCCAGCCCGTTGTCAACCTTGGCTTTGGTCATGTCTGCCTCGTTCACTGCTACGCTTACTTTCAGTCCGTCGGCTCTTGTGGCAACGCCGTTCTTTATCATTTTTTGCACGTCGCTGTCCAGTTTCTGCACTAATTGCAGGTAACTCTCTGCCAGTTTTTGCTTCTGTCGCAGTGATACCACTGTCCAGTAGGCGTTGTCTATGCTGTATAGCACGTTGTCTTCTGTTGCTTCTATGTTGCTATCAGCCATTTTTTCCGCTATGTCTGCCATCTTATTGCCTGCTGTTACGGCTCCTCCCATGTATATTGGTTGTGTCAGTATGGCAGAGGCGGTGAATATATGGTGTGTGTTTGTCTTGAAGGCGTCAACTATCTGTTGTCCTAATGCGTCGCCGGCTTGTGCCAGTTGTTGCGCCATCTCTTGTCCTATCTGGCTGAATGAGGTGCCTGTCTGGCTGATAAGGCTGCCCAGTGCCTGTGCTTGTGTGGGTGTTATGATGCCCTGCGCGGCCATAGACTGTATTGAGTTGGTCACGTTCTGGTTCATCTGCCCGGCTATTGGGGCTATCTGTGTGCCCAGAGAGTGTACGGCTGTGGTACCGGCGTTGCTCAGCAGGGCCTGTTGTTCGTCGCTGAGTATGGATATTTCCCTGCTGGAGTACATATATCCTCCGGTTATATCTATGTGGGGCAGGTATTTTGTCCGTGCTGCCTTGCGTGCGTTTTCAGCCGTTCTCTTTTTCTCCCTTGCCATGCTCATCTGCTTATTGGCGCGCAGAGCCCTTGCACGGCAACTGTCAAGCGAGAGAGTCTCTGCTGATACTGGTGCAATGGTGAGGAGGGTAATGAGTACTGATATGAGTTTGTTCATTATTGGTTGATAATTGGAATTCTTGTGCAAAGTTACGTTTTTTTCTGTGAAATGCCAACGCTTGGTTGTTATTTTCTTATTATAAACCATAAGTGAACACATATTGTGGGCATTAGACCATAGTGTTTTCGCATTATCTGGAAGCGTTCTATCAGTGATGCGCGGTGGTTCTTTACGGACATTCCGCCTTCAAGATACTGGCATAGTGTGAGGTGTGTGTTATGCAGTGGCAGTGCCTTTGCTGCTGCGGCTTTCATTATTCTGATACACCAGTCAACGTCTGCTGATAGTCGGTAGGTCTGGTCGTAGGGTGTTTGTCGTGCCAGGTCGGTGCGTGCATAGAACGCCTGATGGCATACAAGCATACCGTTGAGAAAGGATTTCCACGTCAGTTTCTCTGGTGGTTGCAGCCGTCTGTGATGCAGAAAGCGGCCGTTGGCATCCACTATGTCTGTCTTGCCATAGATTACGGCAGGCAGTTCCGTGTAGTTCGCGTTGTTTATTTGTGCGGCGATGCGTTCGAGTGTGTAGTTATCGGCAAAGGTGTCGCCGGCGTTAAGAAACAGGATGTAGTCGCCCTCCGCCAGTTTTATGCCCTTGTTCATGGCATCATACAGCCCGTTGTCTTTCTCGCTAACCACTTTCACACAGTGTCTGCCGTTAGTGTTTGCGGCGTAGGCTGAAGCCAAGGCAACCGTCTTGTCTGATGATTTGCCGTCGATTATGATGTGGCATACCTTGTCGTATGACTGTTCCGCTACGCTTTCTAGCGTGCGTGGCAGTTCTTTCTCAGCGTTGTATGTGCAGGTTATGATGCAGAAGGAGGTCATTATAGTGTTGTGGACGTTTGTAATTGATGGTTGTAGGGACGCACCTTGGCGCGTCCGCCGTTGCGATAACCCGACATTTCGGACGCACCAAGGTGTGTCCCTACAATGCGGCGAAACATGATTCGGCTGTTCGGTTGTGTGTCTGCGGTATCGTGCGAGTCGCAATCAGGTGCTGGTTACCTTGTAATCGGTACCTGATTACAATGCGGGCAGCACCGGTTTGTGATGTAATCTGCACCCTTTTACAATGGGGTGTGTTACGTCTTGATTTGCTGTTGGTTAGAAAACTGGTAGCGCGAGCAACTGGTACATCAGTGTCTTTGCCATACGCTCATGGCCCTTGTCGTTCGGGTGCAGGCGGTCGGTGTCCGCATTGCGGAAGAATTGGGCGTATTCATCCTGCATGGGGTATAGCCCGCAGAGGGCGTTTAGGTCTATAACGGGCACTGCCCAGATGTTGGCTATCTCTTTCGTGGCATCTACATACGCCTGCAAATACTCGCCGCACTGGTTGGTGTAGTCCTCGGAACACTGCCAATTCTTTTCGTTGGCGTGGAAGTTCTGGCGGTGAATGGGGGTCAGTACCACTATCTGCTTTGTTGGATACATACGCTTCACCTTGTCCATGGCTATGTTTATGCGTCCGCGGTACGTGTCTTTGTCCATGCACATATACTGCCTTGTGCGCATCGTCATGGCCTTAGGCTTGCCGTGACCGTACATCACCTCCTCCTCTTTCTCGTCATACCACTTTCCGAGTGGCACCCCGTTGTTGTAGTCGTTGGTGCCCATCAGTATGATAATGGCATCAACGGTGTCGCCGTGTTCGGCCATAAGTTTGTCTGCCTGACGTGGTATGTCGTTCCATTGGCGGCCACTTACCGCATAGACGTATGGCGTTATGCCGAGCCATTCGCCTAACAATGACCAGTATTTCTTTTTGGATGCATTGTTGCGCGGGTCGGTTATGGAGTCGCCAAAGTAGGCAACCTTCTTGCCTTGCCATGGGTGTGGGAACATGAGTTGTGCGCAACCGGGGGCGGCAAGCGCAATGATGAACATAAGGGAGAGAATCTTTTGCTTCATGATTAGTGTTAGTTTGTTACATAAGAATAAACGTTTCCATATATGACTTTATTATATATAAGGTGTGAATAAGTATGCTTTCGTCATAGATTTTAGACAAATTGTCACCCTTTTAAGACAAAATGGCATAATGATTTACTATGGTATGTGCTTTGATAAATAGCATATCAGAAACGTGAACCATATAAAAAGAAAGGAGTTAGACTATGATGAACCAACCAGAGATGAGCAATAAGGAGGCACTGCAACGCTTCGCAAAGAATCTTGTGGGCGATGCTAAGGCAGGAAAGTTGGACCCAGTGATAGGCAGGGACGACGAGATACGCCGTGTGTTACAGATTCTTTCACGCCGGACAAAGAACAACCCTATCCTCATTGGTGAGCCTGGCACTGGCAAGACAGCCATTGCCGAGGGGCTGGCGCAGCGCATAGTGCGTGGTGATGTGCCTGAGAACCTGAAGGATAAGGAGATATATACCCTCGACATGGGTGCTCTTGTGGCAGGTGCCAAGTACAAGGGCGAGTTTGAGGAGCGGCTGAAAGGAGTGATAAACGCCGTGATAGAGTCAGAGGGTAAGGTGATACTCTTCATAGACGAGATACATACCCTCGTGGGAGCAGGTGGCGGCGACGGCGCCATGGATGCCGCAAACATACTGAAACCGGCACTGGCACGGGGAGAACTGAGGGCTATCGGTGCCACAACACTTAACGAATACCAGAAGTATTTTGAGAAAGACAAGGCGCTGGAGCGCCGGTTCCAGATAGTGATGGTGGACGAACCGGACGAGCTGTCGGCCATATCCATACTGCGAGGACTGAAAGAACGTTACGAGAACCACCATCGCGTGCGTATTCAGGACGATGCCTGCATAGCGGCGGTAACGCTGTCAGAGCGGTATATCTCTGACCGTTTCCTGCCTGATAAGGCCATAGACCTGATGGATGAGGCCGCTGCCAAACTGCGAATGGAAAGAGATTCCGTGCCAGAGGAACTTGATGAGTTGGAGCGTCGCCTCAAACAACTGGAGATAGAGCGTGAGGCCATAAAGCGAGAGGATGACAAGGGGAAGTTGGCAGAGCTCAACAAGACTATCTCTGTGCTGCAAGACGAGAAACTGAGGATGCGTTCCAAATGGGTGCAGGAGAAGAATCTCGTTGACAAGATACAGCAGGACAAACAGCAGATAGAGCGTCTTCGCTTTGAGGCTGACAAGGCCGAGCGTGAGGGAAACTACGGGAAAGTGGCGGAAATACGTTACGGTAAACTCAAGGAATTGGAGGAAGACATACGCCGTGTGCAGCAGGAGATAAACGCTCAGGGTGCCGGCAAGATGGTGCGTGAGGAGGTAACGGCAGATGATATAGCCGAGGTTGTAAGCCGATGGACCGGCATTCCCGTTGCAAGGATGATGCAGAGCGAGAAAGACAAGTTGCTGCATCTGGAGGAAGAACTGCACAAACGGGTCATAGGGCAGGACGATGCCATTCAGGCTGTGAGCGACGCGGTGCGCAGAAGCCGTGCGGGACTGCAAGATCCGAAGCGTCCTATCGCCTCGTTCATATTCCTCGGAACCACTGGTGTGGGCAAGACGGAGCTGGCGAAGGCACTGGCCGACTATCTGTTCAACGACGAGTCGCTGATGACGCGCATTGATATGTCCGAGTATCAGGAGAAGTTTTCCGTCACGCGTCTTATCGGAGCGCCTCCGGGTTACGTGGGATATGACGAGGGAGGACAATTGACCGAGGCGGTGCGCCGCAAGCCATATAGCGTCGTTTTGTTTGATGAGATAGAGAAAGCGCACCCTGACATCTTCAACACTTTGTTGCAAGTGCTTGACGACGGGCGGCTGACGGACTCGAAGGGTAGGGTGGTGAACTTCAAGAACACCATCATAATAATGACCTCTAACCTTACCCGTGAGCAGTTGTATGGCCGTCAGCCCATCCTCGACGGCAACGGAATGGTGAAGCCGCCCATACGGCCGGAGTTCCTGAACCGTATAGACGAGGGTATAAACTTCTCACGACTGACGAAGGATGAGATTGCCTCCGTGGTGCGTTTGCAGATGAATCACGTGGCGGAGATGCTGGCAAAGCAGGGCTTCCGTCTCAATGTCACCGACAAGGCAGTGGCTACTCTTGCCGAGGCAGGCTACGACCCGGAGTTCGGCGCGCGCCCGGTGAAGCGTGCTATACAGCGGGACGTGCTCAATGCCCTGTCAAAGCAACTCCTTGCGGGTGGCGTGACACACGAGAAACCCATTACGGTTGACAGCAAGGACGGTCTCATTACCTTTGCCAACAGTTAGTGACGGCGTGGCTTTCCATTGTCCGCAGTGCGCAGGCGGATGATGTATAACATACATATATACAGCAAGAATGCGGACAGCAATGCCCGCATTCTTTTTTTTGCGTATGGTCTTCGTATTGTAATCAGCTCCTGATTGCATCGTAAATAGGTGCTGATTGCGTGCTGAAAGGGTGCTGGTTGCAGAGTAATCAGGTGCTGATAGCAACGTGGGGCGTTACAGCCCGCTGTTCTTTATCTTGGCTCGGACGTACATGCCGGGGCGGAATTCCGCGTTGGCGGCATTCACTTTGGCGTACACCTTGATAGAGTAATCCTCTTTATCCACGGACTGGTCTATGGAGACTATGGTGGCGGAGAAGGTGGCTTTGCCCATTCCGTTGATGCGGAAGTCTATTGCTCCGCCTGCGCGCATAAGGTGTATGTCCTTCTCATACACCGTGAGTTGTATCAGGGGGGCGTGCTTGTTTATTATGTCACACACCGCCGTTCCCGTCTCTATGTACTTGCCGAGGTTGGCGTTCATGTTTGTTACATATCCGCTTATCGGTGCCTTTACGGGCAGATAGGCCATTATGCCGGCGGTTTTCAGTGTCTGCGGACTTACGCCGAGGGCTTTCAGACGTGCCGATGCGGCTTCCGCCTTGCTCTTCATGGACAGGTAGTCTGCCTTGCTCTGCTGCACGCGCTTCTGTGATGCCGCCTCCTGTGAGCCAAGGGTGGTCTGCCTGTGGTATTCCTTCTCAAGGTATTCCAGTTGCGCGGAAGCGTCGAGATACTCCTGTTGCAGTTCTATGAAGTCAGGATTGTCAAGTGTGGCTATCACCTGTCCGCGTGCCACTGCCTTGCCGGGCATTATGTTCAGGCTGTGTATGCGCCCGCCCATGGTGGATGATACGGTGGCCTGCTGGTCGGGAGAGATAATTATCTGCCCGTTGAAAGTGGGGCTGTTCGCCACGTTGGTGGCACTTGTCACGCCGTCAATGGCGGTGCTGTCAGCCGCCTCCTGACTGCCGCTGAGGCTGTCGTTCTTCATCTCCTGTTGTGTGGCATCGCCGCTTTCGGCGGGTGACTCACCCTTGCTGCCACAGGCGGTAAGGGCCAGTGCGAGAATTATTATCAAATGGTGTCTTTTCATATCGTTGACGTTTGTTTAGTCAGTGTATAGTTCGAGTTCTATCGCTGTTATGTTATACTCCTTCAAGGCCTCTATATATTGGTTGCGTATCAGCCTTGACGTGTTGAGGCTCTGCACCAGTTCTGCCATTCCTGTCTCGCTGTTCTCATAGAGTATCACGGCATTGCGTTGCAGTTCATCGGCCTCTTTCAGTGCCGCATCGGTGTAATACCTCAGGGTCTTTGCCTGACGTTCCTTCATGGCTGACAACTCCTCTATCTTGTTTTGCATCTGTATGCGGTTGTCCTCAGCCTGCCATGAAGCAGTCATGGCGTCTATTTTGGCCTGTTTCACACGGCTTTTCTGGGGGAGAAAAACAAAGGGGAACGCTACGCCAACAGACCATGAGGACAGTCCCGACACCGGGGTTATCTTCTGAAGGGTGTAACCTACTGACAGTTCCGGGAAGAATTTGCTCTTCTCTACCTTCACCATGTCCGCCTTTTGCTGTGCTTCTGCT
>CALYTD010000015.1 GCA_945486445.1 uncultured Prevotellaceae bacterium | reverse complement strand
TATCGCAATGTCAGTGTGCCCCTTGGTGCGGTGCTAAAGATAGAGCGTGACACTCGAAACCACGTTGAACCTCTGTCGCCTGTCAGTGCGTTTGCCGTGTTACTCACCGCTTGTTCCGCCATAAGGAGTGACGAGGAGATATACCATCGGCTGTGTGACACGGTGTCAGCACTTGTTGGAAAGGTTACAATGGCAACCTTGCACTGCCTGCCTGATGCGGCTTCTGCAAGGGTATGTCAACGTTTTCTTGAGGGATAAAGCATGGAGGCATACGGCATGAAGAAGCAGAACATACGGGAAACGGTATCAGATGATGCCCTGTTACCACTCGTGGCAGACTATGTTTCGGCAGGCAGAATGGTGTCATTGCCACTTAGGGGCTTCAGTATGAGGCCTTATTTGGAGGACAATCGTGACGTTGCGCTGTTGTCGGCAGTGCCTGAAACGCTGCGCAGGGGTGACGTAATCCTTGCGCGATTAGTGTGGCGTGACGACTTTGCTCTGCACAGAATAACGAGTATTGATGGCGATACCATCGTGATGTGTGGTGACGGGAACCATACTCCTGAGGTCATACGGCGCAGTGACGTGATGGCGATAGCTGTGGGATTCTATCGTAATGGCAGCAAGAAACTTGACAGAGTGGACACCGTTACATACCGTCTTTACTGGCGATTGTGGCTTTTCTTAAAGCCAGTCAGGCGCTGGTTGCTGCTGGTGTGGCGGCTATACCACTACCCGTCTGACACGCTTGGCGTGATAAAGAGAAGATTATTATACCCTAAAAACAAGTAGTATAAGATGAGAATAATAGAAGGTTTGAATCGTAAAGATGTCTGCGGGATTCCCGTACTGGTGCCAATGGGCGAGAATATCGCTGACTTTTCAAAGATAGTATCACTCAACGATACCTCCCTTTTCCTATGGAAGGAGATGGAGAAAGGTGATTTCACTGCTGAGAGTCTTGTGAGTTCGCTCACGGCGGAGTATGATGTTGATTCCTCCACGGCACTTGCTGACGTGGAGACTTTCATCAGTAAGTTGCGCAAGGAGGGGCTGATAGCAGACTGACCCTTTGTCTTGCAACGTGTAGAGACGTAAGGAAAAACAAATAAACACATAATATATAAATGTATAGAACGAACACCTGCGGAGAACTCCGCATAGAGAATGTCGGTCAGGAGGTTACCCTTGCCGGCTGGGTACAGGGCGTACACAACCTTGGTGCGCTCACGTTTGTTGACCTGAGAGACCGTTATGGCATCACGCAGTTGGCCTTTAACGAGGATGCTCCCGAAGAGTTGAAGGCTATGGCAGGGCGTCTTGGCCGTGAGTACGTTATTCAGGCAACGGGTAAAGTGGCTGAGCGTTACTCAAAGAACAAGCGTCTTGCCACGGGAGACATAGAGATATTCGTGACCGACTTGAAGATAATCAGCGAGAGCCAGACACCTCCTTTCACCATAGAGGACAACACCGACGGTGGCGATGAACTGCGAATGAAGTACCGTTACCTTGACCTTCGTCGCTCATGTGTAAGGAAAAACCTTGAACTTCGTCACCGCATGACGATACTCATACGTAACTTCCTCGATTCACGTAACTTCATAGAGGTAGAGACTCCAATACTCATAGGCTCCACACCAGAGGGCGCTCGTGACTTCGTTGTGCCTTCACGCATGAATCCCGGGCAGTTTTATGCGCTGCCACAGAGCCCGCAGACGCTGAAACAGTTGCTTATGGTCTCTGGCTTCGACCGCTATTTCCAGATTGCCAAGTGCTTCCGCGATGAGGACCTGCGTGCTGACCGCCAGCCAGAGTTCACGCAGATAGACTGCGAGATGTCTTTCGTTGACCAGGAGGACGTTATAGAAATCTTTGAGGAGATGGCCCGCCATCTGTTTAAGGAGGTACGCGGCGTTGAGTTGCCAGCACGCCTTCGTCAGATGACATGGCATGAGGCAATGGCTAAATACGGCTCTGACAAGCCTGATTTGCGCTTTGGCATGGAGTTCGTGGAACTCATGGACGTGCTGCGCCTTGGCACTTTCCAGGTCTTTGACAGTGCGGCGTACATTGGCGGCATAGTGGCTGAGGGCTGTGCAGGTTACACTCGCAAGCAGCTTGACCAACTGACAGACTTTGTCAAGTCACAACAGGTAGGGGCAAAGGGTCTTGTGTATATCAAAATTAACGACGACGGAAGCATAAAGTCAAGCATAGACAAGTTCTATTCTGCCGAGCAGTTGCAGGCAGTGGCTGACAAGGCTGGTGCCAAGAAGGGCGACCTTATACTCATACTGTCAGGTGACAATGCCAACAAGACGCGTGTCCAACTCTGCGCCCTGCGCCTTGAGATGGGCAAGAGGCTTGGCCTTATGGACAAGAACCGCTTTGAGTGCCTGTGGATTGTTGACTTCCCTCTCTTTGAATGGAGTGACGAGGAGCAGCGTCTCATGTCCACCCACCACCCCTTCACCATGCCAAACCCTGACGACATACCGCTTCTTGACACTGACCCGGCAAAGGTACGAGCCAAGGCTTACGACTTTGTCTGCAACGGCGTAGAGGTTGGCGGCGGCTCATTGCGTATCCATGACGGAGCCTTGCAGGCCAAGATGTTTGAGGTACTGGGCTTCACCGAGGAGCGTGCCATGGCACAGTTCGGCTTCCTTATCAACGCCTTCAAGTATGGCGCACCGCCTCATGCCGGTCTTGCCTTTGGCCTTGACCGCTTTGTAAGCCTCATGGCGGGCCTTGACAGCATACGTGACTGCATAGCGTTCCCAAAGAACAACAGCGGTCGTGACGTGATGCTCGATGCACCGTCAGCCATTGACCAGAAGCAGTTGGAGGAACTACAGCTTGAGGTAAAGGCAGAAAAGTGACGTTGAGCCACGCTGTGTGTCATTGTAAACGCACACAGTGTGTGTTCTGTGAAAATACATATTTCCGTACAGTAAAACGTATTTTCTGTTGATATTAGTCAAAAAAATATAATGGAGGAGCACCTTTTCACAGTGAAGAGGTGCTCTTTTCCGCTGAAAATCACTAACTTTGCAGTGTAAAAATTCTTATAAACAATCCAAAGACCGTATTCTATTCCTTCAATCAAAGGAAGCGGGTAACAAAATTCAAAACTAAAAATGGCAGAAACAACAACAAAGAAGACAGCAGCAACCAAGGCTACTGCTGAGAAGAAGGCAACCAAGGCGTGCGCAACAAAGACTTGCGGTACAAAGACAACCGCTAAGAAGACTGCTGTAATTTATGTAAATGCAGAGAACGCAGGATTCCGTGCAGGTGACGTTTACCAGATACTTGCTGCATCAGAGAAGCCCCTCACAGTGGCTGAGATAGCAAAGGCCGCTAAGGTAGCAGCAGAGGATGTATATCTCGGACTCGGCTGGCTGCTCAAGGAAGGCAAGATTGTGTCAACAGAGGACAATAAGGTTGCTCTTGCATAATAGTGCTGACCTTTTAGGAACAAACAGTCGAACAGACACTAATATCCTGTAAAAGGTAAGATGAAGAGTGAGCATTCCTTGATTTGTTCACCCTTCATTTTTTTTGTTATATATGGAATACGAGCGTTACATACTGCTGATAATGAGGGAGGCTTATCCTGACGGTATGCCGTTAAGGAAGATTGTCCTTAATGTTTATAACATTACCAATACGCTTTTCGAGCGTCAGAGCCTCTCAAGAGTACACCGTCTTGTGGCGGAATGGCTGCGTGCCGAGAGCCGTAGGAGCGGTGGAGCGGTGTGTAAGATGGACCTTCGTGGCTGGTACAAGCTCAACGAGTGTTCCTCGCAGGTAGAACAACTGCCGTTAGAATTTACCATTGACGAGAATGACCGCTGGATGCTGTAAAGGCATTAATGCACACAGTGGCGGTAATCAGGTGCTGATTACCCGGTAAAGAGGTGCTGATAATACGCTAATCGGGTGCTGATTGCGACGCAATCAGCACCCGATTACTTTTCTATCCCTCAGCCCTTGCCTTGTGACAGGCCGCCGTTACCCCTTGACAGCGTGGCTGTCAACGCCCTATCTTGGGGTATTTCCTTATCCAACCGTCCAGCCGCAGGCGCATAACTCCGAAGAACGCCTCGCCAAAGATGCCGCCGTTCATCTTGCTGACACCCTCCCGGCGGTTGACAAATATCACCGGAACCTCCTTTATGCTGAAGCCAATCTTGTAGGCGGTGAACTTCATCTCTATCTGGAAGGCATAGCCCTTGAAGCGTATCTTGTCCAGTTCAATGGTGGAGAGCACCCTGCGCTTGTAGCATTTGAAGCCCGCCGTGGTGTCGTGAACCTTGAAACCAGTCACTAATCGCACGTACTTAGAAGCGAAATATGACATCAGCACCCTTCCTATGGGCCAGTTCACCACGTTCACACCGCTTACGTATCGTGAGCCGATGGCAAGGTCATACCCCTCTTCAGCGCACGCAGCATAGAGACGAGGCAGGTCCTTAGGGTCGTGACTGAAGTCTGCGTCCATCTCGAAGATGTACTCATAGTCACGTTCCAACGCCCACTTGAAACCCTTTATATATGCCGTTCCGAGGCCCAGTTTGCCCTGACGCTCCTCGATAAAGAGCTGTCCGCCAAACTCACTGGCTATCAAACGCTTCACAATATCTGCCGTGTGGTCAGGCGAACCATCGTCAATAACGAGTATGTGAAAATGCTTTTCCAACGAGAAAATGGCACGGATAATCTTCTCAATGTTCTCTTTCTCGTTGTATGTAGGAATGATAATGATGCTATCGCTTGTGTGCATGACCGTGTTTTAGTTTTTTTAGTATTGCAAAAGTACGAAATAATCCTAAGACAGCAAAGATATTATAGAATTTTTTTGTACTTTTGCAGTGATTTATGTTACTGAGCGAACTTTTAACGCATTACGCCCGTCAGCCACAAACCAAGGCACTGGCGCAGTTGTTGAGAAAAAAGACGTTACGCAAGGCGGTGGTAGGCGGTCTTGCGCAGTCAGCCGTGTCCATGTATTTCGCCGCTGCCCACGGCACGGTGCGCCGCTGTATGCTTTTCATAATGCGTGACGCAGACGAGGCAGGCTACCTCTTTCAGGACCTCAGTAACATTATGGGCGGTAAGGAGGTGCTGCTGTTCCCCTCGTCATACAAACGTGCGGTGAAGTTCGGGCAGCGCGATGCCGCAAGCGAGATAATGCGCACAGAGACGCTGACAGCACTGGCAGGGCAGCAAGGAGCAGCACCCCTCATAGTAACTTACCCCGCCGCACTGGCAGAACTCGTAATATCACGCCAGCAACTGGACACCAACCGCATCACGCTGACAAAGGGACAGCAGACGGACATGGCACAACTCGCAAAGCAACTGCGAGAACTCGGCTTCAAGGAAGTAGATTACGTATATGAGCCAGGGCAGTATGCCATACGAGGAAGCATACTCGATGTCTATTCATACAGTTCAGAACAGCCATACAGACTGGACTTCTTTGGCGATGAAATAGACACCATGCGCACCTTCAACGTAGAGGACCAGTTGTCTATAACCATGCACGACACACTCACCATAGTACCAGAAATAGCACGCATGACGGCAGAGAAAATACCATTCACGGACTTCCTGCCCGATGACAGCATAATAATCACGCGCGATATACACTATGTCACTGACGCCGTGGACTATATATATAAGGAGGGATTCTCACAACAAGCACTCTCAGACCGCACGGCATACGCCACAGAAGTAGAAAAAGCAGAAATAATAAAAGAACTGACAGCAAGCCTGAACCTATGCACCGCCACAAGAATAGAGAAGAGCCTGCAAGCCTACAAGCAAGTAGAGATAAAAGAACAAGCAGAAGGTGACGTGACATTCTCATGCACACCGCAGCCCCTTTTCCACAAAAACTTTGACCTGCTCGTACAGACACTCGAGGAATATAGCCTCAAAGGCTACCATATATACATACTCTCAGACAGCGAAAAACAACACGAAAGGCTGAGAGAAATAATGCAAAACGTGGCAGGAACACGCCCCGGCGGCGGGGAACCCGTATGGACACCCGTAAAAGGAGCACTGCACGAAGGATATGCAGACAACGAGATGAAAGCCGTAGCCTTTACCGATCACCAGATATTCGAGCGTTTCCACAAGTACCAACTGCGGGCACAAACAGCGAAAAAAGGCAAGATGGCCCTGACGATGAAGGAGTTGCAGGAGATGGAACCAGGCGACTACATAGTCCATGTGGACTTCGGAATAGGCAAATTTGCAGGACTTGTGCGAGTGCCCACAATGACACGCAACGCCGACGGCACCACAACAAGCGGCTATCAAGAAGTGATACGCATAGTATATCAAAAAAATGACAAAGTAGATGTAAGCATCCATGCGCTCTATAAGATAAGCAAATATCGCCGTGCCGATAGCGGTGAGCCGCCAAGACTATCCACACTCGGCACCGGAGCGTGGGAACGCATGAAGGAAAAGGCAAAGAAACGCATAAAGGACATAGCCCGCGACCTGATAAAACTCTATGCCCGACGACGCCATGAAAAAGGCTTTCCCTTTACAAAAGACTCCTATCTGCAACACGAACTGGAAGCCTCGTTCCTATACGAAGACACACCCGACCAGATGAAAGCCACGCAGGAAGTAAAGCATGACATGGAAGCAGCACGCCCGATGGACCGGTTAGTATGCGGAGACGTAGGATTTGGCAAGACAGAAGTAGCCATACGAGCAGCCTTCAAGGCCGCATGTGACTCAAAACAAGTAGCAGTACTCGTGCCGACAACAGTCCTCGCCTTCCAACATTACAAGACATTCACCAAACGACTCGCAGGGCTACCCGTGACAGTAGATTACCTTTCAAGGGCAAGAACAACCAAACAGGCAAAAGATGTGTTGCAAAGACTGGAAGAAGGAAAGATAGACATACTCGTAGGAACACACCGTATGCTGACAAAAGCAGTGAAATGGCATGACCTCGGACTGCTGATAATAGACGAAGAACAAAAGTTTGGCGTAACAACAAAGGAACGATTGCGGCAGATGAAGACCAATGTCGATACGCTGACAATGTCTGCCACACCAATACCGAGGACCTTACAGTTCTCCCTGATGGGCGCAAGAGACATGAGCATAATGCGCACTCCGCCACCCAACCGCCAGCCAATAGACACACAAGTGGCAACATTCTCGGCAGAACTGATAACAGATGCCATAAACTTCGAGATGAGTAGAGACGGGCAAATATACTTCGTCTGCAACCGAATAGCAACACTTGACAACATAAAGCGCATCATAGAACGCCACGTTCCAGACTGCCGCATAGCCATAGGACATGGAAAAATGAAGCCAGAAGAACTTGAACGCGTGGTAATGGGCTTCATAAACCACGACTATGACCTGCTACTCTCAACAACAATAGTAGAAAACGGCATAGACATACCTAATGCTAACACCATAATCATTAACGATGCAAACCACTTCGGACTGTCAGACCTGCACCAAATGAGGGGTAGGGTAGGAAGAAGTAACCGCAAAGCGTTCTGCTATCTGCTCGCACCACCGCTGACAAGTCTGCCTGCCGACAGCAGAAGAAGACTGGAAGCACTGGAGACTTTCGCAGACCTTGGCTCCGGATTCAGCCTCGCTATGCAAGACCTTGACATACGCGGAGCAGGTAATCTGCTTGGAGCAGAACAGTCAGGATTCATGGAAGACCTCGGATATGAGACCTACCAGAAGATTCTTTCGCAGGCGGTAAACGAGTTAAAGAATGATGAATTCCAAGACCTTTACGCCGAACAACTGGCGGAAGGAGAAGAACTGACAGGAGAAGACTTCGTTGATGACTGCAACGTTGAGAGCGATTTACAAATGTATTTCCCCGACTATTACGTGCCGGGAAGCAGTGAACGAATGAGCCTCTACCGTGAACTGGACAGCATACAGACTGACGCTGACCTTGAAGCATACCGCAAACGCATGGAGGACCGCTTCGGACCAGTGCCAAGAGAGGGCGAGGAACTGATGCAGGTAGTATTGTTACGCAGGCTGGGCAGGCAACTCGGCTGCGAGAAACTCATACTGAAGCAACACCAAATGCAAATGCAATTCGTGGCAAACCAAAGCAGTGTGTTCTACCAAAGCAAACGTTTCGGAGACATTCTCAACTATGTTGCAGCGCATCCACGCCTTTGTGACTTCAAGATCGTAGGCGGACACAACCGCCTTGTCATAAAGAACGTCGCCAGTGTAAGGGCCGCTGTGCAGTTGTTCAGCCACTTATTGGTCAAGGCCTGAGCCTCCTTGAAAAGCAAAGTGACTGTTATGAGCAGTATAATCAGAGAGAAAATATAACCAATTACCCATCAACAAAACCACTAAACCAGTTATGATTAAACAACTATTATCAACTCTTTGCCTTGCCACAATCACTCTTGCTGGTCAGGCTGTGAACCCACAAAAAGGAAAATACTATCTTTATTGCCACATGAGTGATAAGGGACAGTGGACCGCTTTCGCTGTAAGTAAGGACGGACTGCATTATGAAGACATCATAGGTGGTGACTCCATCTTCTCCAGTTATGAGCTCGCAAGGATAGAAGGAGGCACAAGAGATGCCTATATCTGTCGCTCATACGACAAGAAAAGGTATCTCATGGTGACAACAGATATGAAGAATTCCATGACAAAACGCCTAGGAAAAGTGTCTGACTGGGACAACTACGGCATAGACTTGCTTACCTCTGACGACCTGATAAACTGGAAATCCACCACCTTTGACTACCGCAAAGGACTAAGTATATTCTCTGATGGCGATGACAAGACCATCACACCGGTTTATAAAGACTGGTCGAAGGTCAACCGAGTGTGGGCTCCTCAGATATTCTGGGACGAGACATACCAATGGAAGGATGGCACAAAGGGAGGATATTTCATATATTATTCCATGTGGAACCGTACCGAGGAGGCGTACGATCGCATGTATTATTCATACGCAGACAAGAGTTTTACCAAGATAACACAGCCACAACTGCTGTTTGATTGGGGCTATGCCACCATTGATGCAGACATAAACTACGTGCCTGCTGACGGCTTATTCCACATGATGATAAAGAAAGAAGGCGGCACACCAGGCCTTTTTACCGCTACTGCCAAGTCGCTTCAAGGTCCATGGAGCGAGCCTGTTGAGGACGATTATGTGAATTTTGAGGGTAAGAAGAAGTGTGAAGGTGTCTCCGCTTTCCAGATAGATGGTGAGGAAGGATGGCGCATTGCGTACATAGAATACTCCTCACGCCCCAGACATTACCGTATATGTAAGGCGGATAAGTATATGCGTAACTTCTCTGACCCACAGGATATACAGGGTGTTACTGCTCCACAGCATGGGTCATTTATGCGTATTACCAAGAAGGAATATAACAGATTGAAGAACTGGAAGAAGTAAAACCGATTTAGAGATTTAGTTGTTTGGTGGTTTAGTTGTTTGGTTGCAGGCACTAATCACAGTCAACTGGTCAACCAAGTTTAGTTGTTTGGTTGCAGGCACTAATCACAGTCAATTGGTCAACCAAGTTTAGTTGTTTGGTGGTTTAGTTGTTTGGTTGCAGGCACTAATCACAATCAACTGGTCAACCAAGTTTAGTTGTTTGGAGGTTTAGTTGTTAAGTGATGAGTTATGAGTGAACATTTTTTTGCAAGCGTAATTGCGTGCTGTGCGATTAGTGAAGTGCTTACAACTTATAACTCATAGTTCAAAACAGAAAATAAATCACTAATCACCCATAACTGAAAGTTGGTCACTCATGTTCATCACTGTAATAATAATCTATTTCTTGTTGCTCCTTGGCGTTGGCAGACTTACTGCGCCAAGGAGCAATAACAACATGTTCTTCCGTGGCGAAAGGCAGTCTCCGTGGTATCTTGTAGCATTTGGAATGATAGGTGCAAGCATCTCTGGCATCACCTTTGTCAGTGTTCCTGGCATGGTGATACACACGGGTATGTCATATCTTTACACCTGTTTCGGTTTCATCTTCGGCTATCTTGCCGTTGCTTTCGTACTGCTTCCCGTATATTATAAGCTCAACCTTACTACCATTTACAGCCTCCTCAAACCGCTTGGAGTAGAGGCTTACAAGACGGGAGCAACGTTTTTCCTCCTTTCCAAGATGACAGGAGCAGCGGCAAGGTTCTATGTTCCCTGTTACATCATCAGCCAAAGTCTTGCACAGACAACCCTGCCACAGGTGCAGGAGCAGGCATTATCTACCCTCATCTTTCCTCTTACCGTCATCGTTATGGTGTCATTAATATGGATATATACCCGCAGGGGCGGCATAAAGACACTTGTATGGACGGACACGTTGCAGACACTCTGTATGTTTGCTGCACTCATCCTTATTATATATAATGTCTCTATTGCGCTCAATCCGCACCTCATTGGGTGGGAGGCAGTGCAAGAGGCGTTCGCATCAGTGTTCACACAGCAGGACATCCCCCTCGATACAGCGGGTAATGGCGGCTGGATAGCCATTCTCTCAGGTGCTTTCATCGTGATAGTAATGACGGGATTAGA